>JACRCT010000277.1 GCA_016218885.1 Deltaproteobacteria bacterium
GCGGCGTCGGGGTGCTCGGCCGAGAACAGCTGCATGGGAGGCACCCGGAACTGCACCTTCACCTCGGTGAACCGCTTGGGGAGGCGCTTGCCATGGCGCAGCAGGAAGGGCACTCCGCTCCAGCGCCAGGTCTCGATCTGGGCGCGCACCGCGACATAGGTCTCGGTGGACGAATCGGGCGCCACTCCCGGCTCCTCGAGGTAGCCGGGGGCGGGCTTGCCTCCCACGGTGCCGGCAACGTAGCGGGCGCGGACGCAGCCGCGCGCGGCCTCGCGGCACTCGGGTATGCGCAGGCTCTTTAGCACCGCCAGCTTCTGCGCGCGGATGGCCTCCGGCGCCAGCGACGAGGGGGGCTCCATCGCCACCAGCGCGAGGATCTGCAGCATGTGGTTCTGCAGCATGTCGCGCAGCGCCCCGGTCGCGTCGTAGTAGCCGGCGCGCCCATGCTCCATGCCCAGCTCCTCGGCCACCGTGATCTGCACCAGCTCCACGTGCTGCCGGTTCCAGAGCGGCTCGAAGATGGCGTTGTGGAAGCGGAAGGCGAAGAGGTTCTGTACCGTCTCCTTGCCCAGGTAGTGATCGATCCGCAGGATCTGATCTTCGCGCAGCCACTCCTGCAGCGAGCGGTTCAGCTCGCGGGCGGTGGCCAGATCTCGACCGAAGGGCTTCTCGACCACCACCCGCCGCCAGGCCTGGTCGTCGTGGCGGTTGAGCAACCCGTGGCGCGAGAGGTTGGCGACTGCCGGGGCGAAGAGATCCGGCTTGAGCGAGAGATAGAAGAGACGGCCGGCGCCAGGTCGACCTTCGAGCTCATGGAGACGTCGCGCGAGCCCCTGAACGTCTCCTTGCTCACCGACGTCGGAGGTCACGAAGTGGACGCGCGGAGCGAGCCGATCGAAGCCCGCCCGAACCTCCTCGGGGAGGAGCTCGCGCAACTCAGCGCGGAACATCTCGTCGGTCTTGGGCCGGCGCGCCACGCCGACCAGCGAGAACCCGTTCGCAGGGCGCTCCTTGGCGGCGAGGCTGGCCAGGGCCGGGACCAGCTTGCGCGCCGTCAGGTCGCCGTTGGCGCCGAGGATGACCACCTGGGCCGGGACCGTGTCGGGCTGCTCAGAAGCCAAAGCCATCGCGACTCCTCGTGAACGCCCACTGACCTCTTGGTGCGGGTCCCGAGCGGGGCGGCGATGGATTGTAGTGAGAGACTCGGGTCCGCGCACGCGGCGCTTCGCCTGAGTGCAATCAGGGGCGCCAAGCAAGGGGAAGAGCGGCGGCCGTGGACTGGACGAGTGGCGAGCGTCCTCGAAGACCTGGCCCATCGACGTGCGACGCCAGGCGAAGACTCGCTCACCGCATCCGGCGCCGAATCGGTTGTCTCGCTGTCGAGTGGCGCGATAGCCGCGAAGGCTCGGGGAACAGAGACGCGGCCGGCAAGAGCGAGGAGGGCCCGATGAACGAGCTCACCATTCCCCGTTCTCACCGCGGGAAGGGCCGCACCCTCGGGATTCGCGCGCCCGAGGGTGCCACCCGACCAACTCCGGATCACAGCTCGTCGTCGTAGCAGGCGGTCCCGACGATCTTGACGGGCTTCTTCGCTCCGGGCGGAATGACCTCCGCGACGACGAAGACCCAGTCGTTGAATTGCTGAATCCCCGGCAGATCCTTGGAGACGCGGATCGTGTCCTGGTGCTCCAGTTGCTTCAGCGACTTGGCACTGAGCCGGAACGCCTCGGTCCCCTTGGCCAGATCCACCGCGTTGTCCACCTTCAGCGGCTGGTAGGCCACCAGGCTGACGACCTTCGCCGGAACGCGGCCGCTCTTGGTATCGAGAGAGACGAAGAACGGGTCGCTCTTCGGATTGCCGTCCGAGCCAAAGCTCACCGATAGCCGGGCCTCCTTGCCGTTTACCTGGATGGTCTCGGGAACCTTTGAGAAGTCGACCACTCTGGGCGAAGGCTTGGCCGCAGCAGGATAGCCGGCGCGAACCGAGGGGAGTCTCGAGCCGATTGTCATGGGAACCCTCCGAAGTGGGATGGTGAAGCCCGAGGATTGGAGCCCGGCTCTATGCCGCCTGTCAAACTCACACCGTGATCCGGCACACCGCAAGCCGCCCCACCGCGCCTCGTTCTCCATCGCCGGAAGAGGCGCCGCCATCTTCCTGCGATGTTCGAGTCAGGCCAGGTATCCCCGCGAGGAGAGCAGGCTCGTGATGCGCCGGACCTCCTCCAGCGGGTCCGCCTCGCCGCGGACCACGAGGTCGGGGTGCAGAGGTGCCTCGTACTCCACCTGCGCGCCGGGGAGCGTCGCCGTGCCACCCTGCCGCGCCTGACGATAGAGCCCCTTGGGGTCGCGGGCTGCGCAGACCTCGGGCGGGCAGTCGACGAGGATCTCCGCGAAACGTGGGATCAGCGCACGCGCCCGGTCTCGATAGCTGCGGCGGTTGGCCGTCGCGTCGAAGACCACCGGGACGCCGTGGGAGACGAGCAACGCTCCGACCCATGCCAGCGAGAAGTAGAAGGTGTCGCGCTCCTCTTCGGTGTAGCTCGGCCGCGGGGTGAAGACCCTGCGCAGCTCGTCTGACTCGAGTACCGCCGGCGTCAGGCCCCGTTGCCGAAGCTGCGCTTCCAGCGCCTTGGCGAGCGTGGACTTGCCCGAGGCCGGAAGGCCCGTCAGCCAGACCGCGAACATGCGCTCATGCCTCCGCGTAGGCGTTGACCTGCCCGGGTTCGAAGCGCTCTGCCGCGAGCACGTTCTCGATGAGCGCGAAGAGCTTGCGGCGAACGCCCTCGTCCAGCCTCGGGTACCAGACCGGGCTCGCCATGACGAGGGCGCGAAAGACGAGAAACGGCGCAGCCACCTCGAGGATCTCGTGGTCGCCGCTCCCCTTCTGATAGCGCTCCCAGAACCGGTTCCAGAGCTCTTCGAACGGCCCCTGCAGCCGGCCGGAGCGCTGCAGGGAGAAGAAGAAGTAGTTGAGCGCCAGCGAGGTCACATCGTCGGCCGGCTCGCCCCATTCCCCGCGGGCGCGGTCCAGCACCGTGTAGTCCGTCCC
>JACRCT010000278.1 GCA_016218885.1 Deltaproteobacteria bacterium
CGCAACCGCAGCGACCAGCCCTCGGCGCGCCCCATCCTCATCTACGCGTCCACGCGGTCGCTCGAGCGCCCGGAGGTGGCGGCGTTCATCGGCTTCTACTTCGAGAAGGCGCCCTCCCTGGTGGGCCAGCTCGGCTACGTGCCGCTGCCGCAGAAGGCCTATGACCTTGGCAGGGAGCGGGTAGACAAGCGCCTGACCGGCTCGATCTTCGGTGGAAAAGGCTCGCAGGTCGGCGTCTCGATCGACCAGCTCCTGGAGAGGGAGAACGCCGAGGCCACCTCGCCCAAGTGACCCTCGCGCCCATGGATGCCGACCAGCGCTACAGGAGCCTCAAGGTGCCGCGGGCCCTCTCCGAGCGGCTCGTGCAGGCAGTGCTCTTCGCTTGCGCAGGAGCCTCGGTTGTCACCACGGCGGGCATCGTGGTGGTGCTGTTCGGGGAGTCCATCCCGTTCTTCCGGCAGGTCTCGCTTGCGGCCTTCCTGGGCGACTCCGAGTGGACGCCCCTGTTCGCGAACAAGCACTTCGGCCTCTGGCCGCTCGTGGCCGGGACGATGCTCACCACGGCCATCGCGGTGGCGGTGGCGCTGCCCCTGGGGCTGCTGGTGGCGCTCTACCTGTCCGAGTTCGCCTCCGGGCGAGTGCGGCGGACGCTCAAGCCGATGCTCGAGGTGCTCGCCGGCGTCCCTACCGTCGTCTACGGCTACTTCGCCTTGACCCTGGTCACCCCTGCCCTGCAGAAGGTCGTCCCCGGGCTGGCGGGCTTCAACGCGCTCAGCCCCGGCATCGTGATGGGGGTGATGATTCTCCCGGTCATCGCCTCGCTCTCCGAGGACGCGATCTTCGCGGTGCCGATGAGCCTGCGGGAAGGGGCGTGGGCCCTGGGCGCCAGCCGGCTCAGGGCGGTGTTCCTGGTGGTCCTGCCCTCGGCGTTCTCGGGCGTCGCCGCCTCGGTGATCCTGGGCATCTCCCGGGCAGTGGGCGAGACGATGATCGTGGCCATCGCCGCCGGCCTGCAGCCCCGCTTGACCCTCGATCCCCGGGTGCCCGTGGAGACGATGACCTCCTTCATCGTGCAGGTGAGCATGGGCGACACCCCCTCAGGAACGCTGGAGTACCGCACCATCTTCGCGGTCGGCCTCACCCTGTTCCTGATGACGCTGGTGCTCAACCTGGCATCCCACCGACTGCGGCGGCGCTTCGTCCGCGGGAGGACCTAGATGGCCCAGGACGCCCCGACTCCCACCCGCTCCTCCGCTGCGCTCGACCTCACGATCCGGGGAGCGAGTGAACGCTCGGAGCGCTTGTTCGTCCTGGCCTGCCTGGTCGCGCTGGGAACGCCGCTCCTGCTGCTGGGCTGGTTGTTCGGCAGCACCCTGGTGGAGGCGTTGCCGCGGCTGGGCTGGTCATTCCTGACGAGCTACCCCTCGCACAGGGCCGCGGCGGCGGGCGTGCTGCCCGGGCTGGTGGGCAGCGCCATCCTCCTCGCGCTCACCGCCGCCATCGCCATCCCCCTGGGCATCGGCGCAGCGCTCTACCTGGAGGAGTATGCCCGCCCCAACCTCTTCACCTCGCTGGTCGAACTCAACATCGGCAACCTCGCGGGGGTCCCCTCCATCATCTACGGCCTGCTCGGTCTGGAGGTTTTCGTGCGGGTCATGGGCCTGGGCCGCAGCCTGCTGGCAGGAGCGGCGACCCTGGCCCTTTTGCTGTTGCCCATGGTGATCATGGCCTCCCGTGAGGCCTTGCGGACCGTGCCCCTGTCGATGCGCGAGGCCTGCTTCGCGCTCGGCGCGGATCGCTTCACCGCGCTGCGGCGGGTCGTCGTGCCGATGTGCCTGCCGGGGATGCTCACCGGCATCATCCTCTCTTTGGCGAGGGCAGCCGGCGAGACCGCGCCGCTGATCGCCATTGGAGCTCTGAGCTACGTGGGGTTCCTGCCCGAGTCCCTGCTCGACGGGTTCACGGCCCTCCCCATCCAGATCTTCAACTGGACCGCGCGCCCGCAGGTGGCCTTCCATGCCAACGCCTCGGCGGGCATCGTGGTGCTGCTGGCGCTGATGTTGGCGCTCAACGCCACGGCCATCTGGCTTCGCGCACGGCTGCAACGACGGGTGAACTGGTGAGGGCCGGATGAACGAGACACCGCTGCAACCGAGCGCGCGGGCCTTCGACGGGGCGCGCATCAAGATGCGGGCCGAGGGCCTGCGCGCGTACTTTGGGGATTTGGCGGCGCTCAAGGGCGTGACGCTGGGCTTGGCCGAGAAGCGGGTGACGGCGGTGATCGGGCCGTCGGGCTGCGGCAAGTCGACCTTCATCCGCTGCCTCAACCGCATGCACGAGGTGGTGCCAGGCACCCGGGTCGAAGGGCAGGTCTTCCTCGAGGAGCAAGACGTCTACGCCCCCGAGGTCAACCCGGCCATGCTGCGGCGCCGGGTGGGGATGGTCTTCCAGAAGCCCAACCCCTTCCCCACCATGAGCATCCGCGACAACGTCCTGGCGGGCCTGCGGCTCAACGGGATGCCGGTCGCCGACTCCGACACGGCGGTGGAGCGCGCCCTGACCCAGGCCGCCCTGTGGGACGAGGTCAAGGATTCCCTCGCCCGCCCCGGCTCCGGCCTGTCCGGCGGGCAGCAGCAGCGCCTGTGCATCGCCCGCGCCCTGGCGCTCGAGCCCGAGGTGCTGCTCATGGACGAGCCGTGCTCGGCGCTGGACCCCATCGCCACCGCGAAGATCGAGGAGCTGATCCGCGAGCTGCGCGAGCGGTACACCGTGATCATCGTCACCCATAACATGCAGCAGGCGGCGCGGGTGGCGGACCTGACTGCCTTCTTCTACCTGGGAGAGCTGGTCGAGTACGCCTCCACCGACGACCTGTTCACGGGGCCGGCCGACCCCCGGACCGAGGACTACATCACCGGCCGCTTCGGGTAAGGACCAGGCAGATGGGGCGCGCACACACCGATCGCGAGTACGAGGCCGAGCTCCACAGGCTGCGCGAGCAGCTGCTGCTGATGGGGGCGAAGGTCGAGGAGATGATCGCCGGCAGCATGCGCGCGCTGGTCGAGCGCGACAGCGAGCTCGCCCGTCGGCTCATCGCCTTCGACGACCAGATCGACACGCTGGAGGTCGAGACCGACGAGCTGTGCCTGCACGTCCTGGCCCGCCGCCAGCCGGTGGCCTCCGACCTGCGCTTCCTGACCACGGCGCTGAAGCTGGTGACCGACCTGGAGCGCATCGGAGACCTGGCGGTCAACACCTGCGAGCGGGTCCTCGAGCTCAACGAGGAGGAGCCTCTCACCCCCTATGTCGACCTCCCGCGAATGAGCGAGCGGGTCCAGGGGATGGTTCGCGAGGTGCTCGACGCATTCGTGGCCGGTGATGCCGACCGCGCCAGACGGGTTCTCACCCTCGACGAGACGATCGACGAGCTCTACGGCCAGCTCTTCCGCGTCCTGCTCACCTACATGATGGAGAACCCGCGCAACATCTTCCGGGCCTCGCGCCTGCAGTCGATCGCCAAGTACCTGGAGCGCATCGGGGACCACGCCACGAACATCGCCGAGGAGGTGGTGTTCATGATCAAGGGCAAGGACATCCGCCACGGCGGGGCGGCGAACCTGGGCGCGCACCCCGGGGTGAAGGGGCTCCCCAAGGGCATCCTGTTCCTCTGCGTGCACAACTCGGCGCGCTCGCAGATGGCCGAGGCCTGGGCGCGCCGGCTGCTCCCCTCCAGCGTGAAGATCTTGAGCGCCGGCTCCTCGTTCAGCTCCAGCACCCGCTCGCAGATGTTGACCGCGAGATCGCCGATGCGCTCGAGGTCGGTGACCAGCTTGAGGGCGGTGGTGAGGAAGCGCAGGTCGGAGGCCACCGGCTGGCGGCGCGCCAGGATGCGCAGGCAGAGTTCGTCGGTCTCGACCTCCAGGGTGTCGATCTGATCGTCGAAGGTGATCATCCGCCGCGCGAGGCCGCTGTCGCGCTCGGTGAGGGCGCGCATGCTGCTGGCGATCATCTCCTCGGTCTTCGCCCCCATCA
>JACRCT010000279.1 GCA_016218885.1 Deltaproteobacteria bacterium
ACGCCAACCGCGCCCTCAGGCACGCGATGCCCAGCACCCGCCTCGCCACCGCGCCCCGCTGCTCCGAGGTGAGCCCGGCGTTGCGCCGCAGCGCCTTCGCGAGCACGCCCTCCGCAGCCTGGCCGTCCTCCAGGATCGACGCGAGGGCCGCCAGGACGATCGCGCTGGTGGGATCACCGTTCAGCCAGGAGCCTCCTTCCAGGTCGTGCTGGCCTCTGCTCCTCCCGGCCGGTGACCTCGCCAGTGTATGCGGTCCTCCAGAGCCGTCGTTGCCGGTGTTGAACCGCCGGCCCACGTCGTCGAAGCTGGTCCCGGTCTGGGGGGTCGAGGTCACGCAGATGGCATCGCTCAACGCGCAGTGGCACCGGGCGAACCCGATGCCGAGGAACCCGACGGTCGAGCAGCGCATCGCCTGGCACCTGGAGCACGCCGAGCGCTGCGCGTGTCGCCCGATCCCTCCGAGGCTGGAGGCGGAGATCGCTGCCCGGGCATCCGGTCGGAAGACGGGGCGGCGGCCGAAGGCGGAGCGGCGCGGGCCTACTGGTCGTTGAGCAGGCTGACGTCGAACTTGAAGGTCACCCGGCTGGAGTAGACGGTCCCCCACTCGGTGACGAAGTTGAGGTTGCCGACCGCGGTGCCCTTCAGGAACCCGGCGGTGGTGCCCTGCGGCAGGCGGCCGCCGTCGAGCTGGAGCGTGAGGTACGGGGTCACGCCGGGGATGGCGGTGGTCATGATGACGCCCTGGTCGAAGGCGCCCAGCGGCAGCGGCGCGTCGTCGAGCTGGTCCCCGGCCCACATGGAGATTGGCACTATGACGTTCTGGCCGTTCTGCACCTGGGTCTGGAGGTGCAGCGACACGAACTGCGGCCGGGCCACCGAGGTCCAGCTGCTGAAGGTCGCGAGGATGGCGATGTTGGCGGTGCCGTTGTAGGCCCGGCAGTCCTTGAGCACCCAGGTCACGCCGTACTTGCTCTGGCCGGCCGCCGGCTGCATCGGGTAGACGCAGGTGTTGAGGACGGTGGGGCCGGTGTACCAGTCGACCAGGTGGTTCTGGTTGCTGTCGAAGTCGCCGTACATCGCCTGGTTGTTGCCCAGCTGCGGCGTGGCGGGGAACGTGCCGCCCATGAGCGGGCTCGGCGCCCCGGGGACCATGTCCACGATGATGGTCCCGGTCTCGGTGGGCTGCGTCGTGGAAGCGGGCGTGTTGGCGCTGGCGGGGGCGGTGAGGGCGGACTTCCCGGCGGAGTTGAATGCCCAGACCTGGAAGCGGTAGGCCGTCGACGGCAGCAGGTCGATGACGGTGAGGCTCCGGCCGTTGGCCTGCACCGAGACGGGGAGCGCGGTGTAGGGGCCGCCGGAGGCCGAGAGCTGCACCCCGAAGCCGACCTCGTTGCTGGCGTTGTCGACCCAGGCGAGGGTGACGCTGGAGCTGGAGAGCACGGTCGCGGTCAGGCCGCTGGGCGCGGCGGGGGCGGTCACCGGCGGGGCCTGGGTCGTCGCGCTGACCGGGCCTGCGGCCAGAGACTCTCCCGCGCCGTTGAACGCAGTGACCCTGAAGCCGTAGCCGGTCGAGGGCGCGAGCCCCGAGAGCGTGGTCGAGGTCTCGTTGGGGCCCACCTGCGAGCGCAGCGTGAACGGCCCGCCCGAGGTGGACTGGTAGACATTGAAGCCGCTCTCGTCGCCGGAGGCGTCGGTCCAGCGCAACGCGATCTCGGTGCTGGAGGTGGCCGTGGCGGCGAGCCCGCTCGGCGCGGCGGGGACGGTGGGCGCGGCGGGGGTGGTGGCCGTCGCGGGGACGGAGGGGAGCGAGTCGCCCTTCGCGTTGTAGGCGATGACCCGGTACGAGTAGAGCGTCGCCGGGTTGGCCTTGGTGTCGGAGTAGGCGGTGGCCGCGCCGGGCGCGATGCCGACTATCGTCGCGGGCTTCCCATGGGCCGCTCGATCCACATTCACGCCGTCCACCTGGGCGGGGCCCAGCACCCATCCCAGATCGACCCGGCCCGGGCCGACGGGCTTGGCGGTGAGCTTGAAGGGGGCGTCGGGCGCACCCTTGACGACGCCGCCGTCCGGCCGAACGGCGGAGGCGTCGGGGCGGACGGACGAGGCGTCGAGGCGGGAGCTGCCGTCGGGGCCTCCCAAGGGTCCCGCGTCCGGGGGCACCCAGTCTGAGGCGTCCTCCGGCTCGCCGGCGTCGTCCGGGACGAACGGGAGCGCGTCCGGGCGGATGGCGCCTGCGTCGGGACCGGGCTCGGGGGCGGGCGAAGTGCCGCAGCTGAGCGCGAGGGGCGGACAGAGAGCCAGAGCGAGCGACGCTACGAGCCAGCGAGTCTGAACGCGCATTGTCCGGCTCCTCCCGTGTGGGGTCTGAGCACGATTGGTAACAGCCCGGCGTGCAGTCCCGCAACAGCGCGCCGGGGATCTTCCGAAGGACTTCCGCGGTCGGCCGCCGGTGGCGCGGGCCAAAGCCGGAGGCCAGCCGCGGAATTCTCCGGCTCCCTCCCGCGCTCGAGCGAG
Organism: Deltaproteobacteria bacterium; assembly: GCA_016218885.1. Classification (GTDB taxonomy): domain Bacteria; phylum Myxococcota; class Myxococcia; order Myxococcales; family UBA5297; genus JACRCT01. Next base: position 2,515 of record JACRCT010000279.1, read on the forward strand.
CCGATCCCATCCCCGGCCGACCCGACCGTTCGCGGGCCGCCTGGAAACTGCGGGCGCAGGCGCGGCCCAGGCCGAGCGCTCTGGTCCCGCCGTTGGAGCTGCGCACCGTGGTAGGGTTTGGCCTCCTTCGCCGCGGGAGGGATCCCATGGAGCTGCAGGAGAAGGTCATCGTCTCGTGCGCGCTCACCGGCGCGGTGACGACCAAGAAGCACTGCCCTGCCATCCCCTACACGCCCGTGGAGATAGCCGAGGAGGCCAAGCGCGCGTCGGAGGCCGGCGCCACCCTCGTCCACGTCCACGCCCGCTCCGACGACGGCAACCCGGCCTGGGGCGTCGACGTGTTCCGGCGCATCAAGGACGAGATCAAGGCGCGCTGCCCAGACCTGTTGCTCAACTGGTCGACCGGCGGCATGGGGCCGATGGAGGAGCGCGTCCAGCACGTCATCCAGCTCCAGCCGGACATCGCGGCGCTCAACATGGGCTCGATGAACTACGCCAAGTGGCGCAAGGACAAGAAGGACTTCGCCTTCAAGTTCGTCTTCGCCAACCCCTTCGAGGACATCCTGGCGTTCGCCAGGGCCATCCAGGGCGCGGGGGCCAAGCCCGAGCTCGAGTGCTTCGACACCGGGCACACCGCCTCGGCCGAGGTGCTCGCCGACCTCGGCCTGCTCGCGGCTCCGCACCACTACTCCTTCATCATGGGCGTGCTCGGCGGCATCCCCGCGACCGCCCGCCACCTGGCCTTCCAGGCGTCGAACATCCCGGCCGGCTCGCGGTGGAAGGTGATCGGGATCTCTCGGGAGCAGTGGCCGCTGGCCATGGCCGCGCTCTCGCTCGGCGGGGACGTGCGCGTCGGCCTCGAGGACAACTTCTATCTGCCCGATGGAAGCATGGCGAAGTCCAACGGGGAGCTGGTCGCCGCGGCCGTGCAGCTGGTGAAGCTCTCGGGTCGGCAGGTCGCGACCGTCGCCGAGACCCGGCAGCTGCTCTGGCCAAAGTGAGGAGCGGGATGAGCGGACGTCGCTCGGGATGCTCGGGTGCGCTCTCGGCGGGGGACAAGCCCCCACCTCCCTACAACGGCGGCACGCTCCGCCCAGCATCCTTCAGCGGCATGAGGTGAAAGGGGAACGAGTCATGGCCAACATGCGCGAGATGCTCGCCGCGCTCGAAAAGCGGCGCGCTGAGATCAAGGAGATGGGCGGCAAGGAGAAGGTCGCCAAGCAGCACGGCCGGAACAAGCTGACCTGCCGAGAGCGCCTGGACGGCTTCTTCGACGGCGCCGCCTGGTTCGAGGTCGGCATGCAGGGCACCGCCGAGTACGCCGCGCCCGCCGAGCGGGTGCCCGCCGACGCGGTGGTCTGCGGCTGGGGGCGGGGCGAGGCGCGCTTGCCGATCCCGCAGCTCCGTGCCGACCGCGACGCCTGCGGCGGCCGCCTGAGCGCAGCCATCGCCGAGCTGAGGCGCATCATCGACGGCAGGCGCGTGGTCACCGTGAGCCTCGGTAGCTACTTCGCTGAGGGCACTGAAACTGAAGAGCAGCTCGAAGCTGCGCCCGACGGCGTGCGCGAGGAATGCGCGCGTCTAGGCGGCGCCGGTAACAAAAGGTTATCGTTCAATTACGTTGGAGGAGACCATGGGAAGTTGGTTCAGTACTCGTCTTCGTCGAGCCCGTCGTGCACAAGGCATTTCGCAAGGCTTCCTTGCGAAGAAGGCCGGTGTGTCTCAAGCCACGGTCAGCAACTGGGAGAAGGGCAAGGGCAAGCCTGACGACGCGGAGCTGCAGAAGCTTACGACGGTCCTTGGCAAGTTCGACGCCGCAAAGAACTCGGCTCTGGCCGATGGTGACGAAGATGAAATAGCCGACGGGAAAGCGTTCGGGGATTGGCTCCGCAAGGCGCGCGAAGATGCCGAGATGACGGCGCATGAACTGTCAGAAGCGTCGGGGGTTTCCCAGGTCCAGATCTACAACCTGGAGACCGGCAGAAGCAGCAACCCACGCCCGACGACACGGAAGCGCTTGGAGAAAGCGCTCAAGGCCAGTGTCCCAGATGATGTCAAAGAGGATGTCGAGGAAGAGCAGTCCATCGAAGGGTTGGGACAGCTCACAGACTTCGACCCGCATGACGTCAATGATCGCCCTTCGTGCTCAGGCGTCTATGTCTTTTATGACGTAAGCCAGCGGCCCGTCTATGTCGGCAAGGCCAAGTCGATCACGACGCGGGTGAAGGACCACGAGGAAAAGTTTTGGTTCAAGCGCCCGATCGTCGACAATGCGGCCTACGTCGAGATAACGGACGAGACCCTTCGCCACCAAGTAGAGCAGGTGTTGATCAAGTTCCTGAAATCGAACGCGGTCATCAACAAACAGTCGGTCGAGCGCGACGACGAGTAAGCGATGGACCTCCCGATCGAGAACAAGCGGAACTTCCTCGACCTTAGCGGCGACATCATGGAGCACGTCGGTCCGATCTTCTTCGGAGACGCGAAGACCGCCGCGGTGAAGGTTCTGTGGGGCTGACGATGACGACCAAGTTCCCGCTGCTAGTAGAGTTCGAGGTCCACACGGCGTCGAAGGAGGCGGAGTCGCGAGTCGACGCCGCCCTCGCCGATAAGCTGATTCGCATGGGCCGGGGAGACCCCAGACCTTCGATAGTGCGGAACGCGGTAGGAGTCGTGATGGGTGGCAGCGCTCAGCCCAATACTGATCGCTGCGGGTCCCTGCGTCGGGGAACGCGGCCCCGTTGCTTGAGCGCCGGAGCCATCCCATGAGCAACGACGCCCTGAACGCGGTTTGCCCCTATTACACGATGTATCCGCTCGACTTCCCGCTGCGCGTTCTTAAGGAGCACGGCGACGAAGGCGACTGGGTGATCGATCCCTTCTGTGGTCGTGGCACCACGAACTTCGCGGCCCGCTTGCGTAAGATGCCCTCGGTGGGCGTCGACAGCAGTCCGGTGGCGGCGGCCCTCGCGCAGGCGAAACTCGCGTCTGCGGAGCCCGGTCGGGTCGTCGCGAACGCCAGGGCCATCCTAAAGGTGGCCAAGGAACCGACTGCGTTGCCTTCGGGCGAGTTCTGGAAACTTGCGTA
>JACRCT010000280.1 GCA_016218885.1 Deltaproteobacteria bacterium
AAGGCGCAGATGGGCCGCTGCGAGACGGTGGATACCGACTGCACGGGAAAGCCGCCGGAGCACCAGGGCGTGCTGTGCATCCCGCCGCGCGCCGACACCGACGGCTGGACCTACGAGGTGTCGACCAACTCGCTGTTCTTCTCCGGGGATTCGGTACCTGGCCTGCGCAGCGTCCTGGTGGTGAGCTACCAGTCGGCGGATGGGTTCTGAGGTGAAGCGCGTGAGCGGCACGAGGTCGAGGGTGAAGCGAGGCCGGCAGCCCGCGAAGGCGGGCTTGGCAACCTCAGGCGCGACTTCAGTCGCCGGCTCCCTTCTCGGGGCATTGGCGGTGTTCGCGCTCGCGGCCTGCTCGGATCCTGCGACCGTTCGCACCGAACCCAAGCTCGAGCTGGCACCGCAGAGCCTCGACTTCGGCGAGGTGCCGGTCCTCAACGTGGTCACCCGTACCCTGGAGCTCAAGAACGTCGGCCGGGCTCCGCTCACCGTGGAGTCGGTGCAGGTGCAGGAGGCGGGCGTACCCTTCGCGGTGGTCTCGGCGTCGCAGAGCGTAGGGGCCGGTGAGGCCGGAAGCGCCGTGGTCGCCTTCACCCCCGGCAAGCTCGCACCCTATTCCGCGACGTTGGCAGTCACCACGGACGACCTGGAGCAGCCGGTGGTGCTGGTGCCGCTGACGGGCCAGGGAAGCACGGTGGCGAAGGTGGAGGCCGACCCGGCCCTCGACTTCGGGGTGGTCTGCGAGGGAGCCGAGGCGGTCAAGAGCCTGCGGCTGCGCTCGATCGGGACCGCGGCGCTCATCGTCGAGGAGATCCGCCTCGCCGAGGGCACCTCACCCGAGTTCCGATTCGTCTCCTCCACCAAGACTCCGGTCACGGTCCCTCCCGGTGGAGAGCTCAGCCTGACTCTCCGGGTGTCAGCCGCTACGTCGTCGGCGGATCGGCTCCTGGGCGCGGTGCTCGTCACCGGGACCGACCCCGATCACCGGACGATCTCCATTCCCCTCAGCGCCCAGGTCAATCGCGCTCCGGTGGCCGCCATCGGCGAGCCGGCCAATGCCGCCCCGGGAGCTACCGTGCAGCTCGACGGCTCAGGATCGAGCGACCTGGATGGCAATCTCCCGCTGGCCTACGAGTGGTCGCTCAAGTCTTCGCCGCTCGGCTCCCGGTCGCAGCCCACGCCGCTCGACCAGGCGGCGACAGAGCTCACCCTCGATCTTCCTGGGCAGTACCGGGTGGCGCTCCAGGTCACCGACACTCAGGGGTGCCGCTCGCTGCCCTTCTATCAAGAAGTGATCGCGACGCCGGCACAGCAGCTGGTGGTCGAGCTCGTCTGGAACAGCCTGGACCCCGATCTGGACCTCCACATGGTGCCATCCGGCAGCGCCTTCTTCGGCCCGGAGGACTGCTTCTACAAGGACGGGCACGAGAGGCCTGACTGGGGTGTGAAAGGAGACGCCAGCGATGACCCGGTCCTGGGCCGCGACGCGCTGACCGGCTACGGGCCAGAGCTCATCGAGTACGCGACCCCGGCACCGGGACGCTACGAGGTGATGGTCCACTACTTCAACGACCACCACTCAGATCGGCCTTCCAGCCTGGCGACGGTTCGGGTCTACGAGTTCGGAGTGGTCAAGGCCGAGGTGAGCCGCACGGTCTCGGCTGAGGGTCGGGAGTGGCGGGTCCTCAGCATCGACTGGCCGAGCGGGGCCATCACGCAGATCAACGTCTTGGAGTGAGGGAGAGCGGCGTGGCGCACGGCGACTGCCAGCTCGAAGAGAATGGTTGGTGGGGTGGGCATCCGTGTCCGCGACTCAAGGTGCATCCGCTTGCTGACGCGCGCGGCTCGGACACGCGGGTCGGTCTGCGGGAATCGAGTTGGGGAAAGGCAGGAGTGGCCGTGTTCGCGCTCCTGCTCGTGGGCTGCTCCAAGGACCCGGCGCCGGGTCCTTCCGACGCGGCGGTGCGCGAGTGCTCGACCCGCGCGGAGTGCGAGGCCAAGGGCACCGAGTTCGCGGGAATGGTCTGCTCCGTCGAGGGCGCCTGCCTCGGCTGCCAAAGCAACGGTGAGTGCGCGCTGCGCGAGCGCTGCGACGGCGACCAACGCCGCTGCGTCTTCAAGGACGGCTGGGGAACGCAGTGCGCCCTCAACGCCGATTGCCAGGCGGGCCAGCTGTGCGTCCAAGGCCTGTGCAAGAGCGAGAAGGACGTGGTGCTCTGCTCGGCGTGGACCTGCCTCGCCGAGGGCCAGCGCTGCAACCGGGCCAATGGGGTCTGCGAAGAGGACATCGGCTGCAACGCCGATTCCGACTGCACCGCCGACCTCGAGCTGTGCAACCTGCCGACCAACACCTGCGTGCTGCGTTGCACCTCCGACACCCAGGCGCAGGTCTGCACCGCGGGCCAGAAGTGCCTGGAGAGCCGCTGCACCGATTGCGAAGACAGCTCCGATTGCCCGGGAGGGATGGTCTGCGACCGCGGCCGGCTGGCCTGCGTCGTCGATGGCGCGGCGCGCTGCCTCTCAGATCGCGACTGCGCCGCGGGCCTCGAGTGCAACCCGGCCACCGGCTTCTGCACTCCCCCGCCGCCGCCCTGCCTCTCCAACGACGACTGCTTGAGCGGCCAGCGCTGCGACGTGGCCGCAGGCAAGTGCGTGCCTCGCGCCTGCCAGCCCGACCGCTTCGAGCCCAATCCCGCAATGAGCCAGGCGCACGAGATCGCCTCTGGCGACTACCCGAGCCTCACCCTCTGCGACGGCGAGCAGGACTGGTTCTCGGTGCGGCTCACGCGCGGTGATCGCTTCAACGTCTTCGTCGACGCCGATCCGCTCTTCCAGGACGTCATGGACACGCGCCTGCTCGACGCCCAGGGACAGGCGCTGGCCGAAGGCGCGCTGGCGCTGGACAAGACGGTCTCGGAGGACACCACCTACTACCTGCGTCTGCGTGCCGACGACGCCTTCGTGGAGTACGGCCTGAGGGTGGGCATCTCGCGGGGCACGCCCTGCGACGAGGATCGCTTCCACCCCAATGGCAACGCAGCGAGCGCGGCGTCTCTCCACGAACAGGGCGAGTACGACAAGCTGACGCTGTGCGGCTTGGAGCAGGATTGGTTCCGCCTCGACGTGCCGGCGGGCAAGGGAGTCCGGGTCGAGCTGCACTACGTGCCCACCGAGGGCGCCGCCGATCTGCTGATCCATGACGTCGTCACGGGGACCCAGCTCGGGAAGAGCGACGTGACCGCGCCAGTGCAGCCTGTGGAGATCGCGGCCGAGGCGATCAGCGGCGGGCAGGTCTTCGTGGTCGTGGCCTCGCTCGATGATCGGGCGAACGCCGAGTACTACCTGCGCGTCGTGTACCAGTGACGGAGAGCGAAGTGATGGTCTACCGCCGGCTCTTCAGTTTCGCAGGGCTCCTCGCGCTGGTCGCGGTCAGTGCCGGCTGCTCGGGGAGCGAGGCAGGACCCGACGCCAGCCTTCGGCCCGACGGCTCCCCGGTGGTGACCTGGGCGGATGCGGGCGAGCCGGACACCGGTGCGCCAGATGCGGGAAGGGGAGACGCGGGCAAGCCGCAGCTCATCCTCAAGTCAGTGGTGCCCAGCCGCGGGCAGCTCACCGGCAACACGCGTGTGACCCTCGAAGGCGGCGGCTTCTACCAGGGCTTCGCCGAGGGTGCGACCGACGCCAAGAAGCAGACCCGAGTGCGCTTCGGGGACAACCAGGTCGCGCAGATCGACATCATCGACGACAGCACGATGGAGGTCGTGACGCCTCCCAACCCCGCCGGCCAGACCGACGTGGTGGTCGAGAACCCCAATGGCGTGGCGACCTGCACCTACTGCTTCGGCTACTTCCTCGACCTGTCGTTGACCTCTATCGCGCCGGACCGCGGGCCGCTCGAGGGTGGCACCGAGATCGAGCTCAAGGGCGACGCCTTCATCGATTCCCTGACGGTGCTGGTGGGCGGCAAGGCCAGCCCCAAGGTCACCCTCGTGGACGCGCAGACCGCGAGGGCGGTGGTCCCTCCGGGAGCGGTGCCCGGGCCGGTCGACGTGCGGGTCTTCAACAAGAACGGCGTCGGCGAGATCCGTCGCGGCTTTACCTATCAGCAGCTCCCCAAGCTCAACCGCGTCGAGCCTCCCTACGGGCCTATCGCCGGCGGCGGAACGGTTCGTCTCGAGGGAGCGGGACTGGCCCTCGCGTTGCGCGTGCTCTTCGGCGCCCAGGAAGCCGCCTTCCATGTGGTCGATGACTCGGCGATCGAGGTCACGGTTCCGGCGGTCGCGGCTCCGGGGCCGGTGGACGTATCGGTCGAGGCCCCGCTCGGAACCGCGTTGCGCCCCCGTGGATACATCTACTTCGACGACGCGGCGACCGGGCTCTCCCTCACTGGCGTCTGGCCCACGCATGGCCCACCGGCTGGCGGGCAGTCGCTCACGGTGGTGGGCAGCAGATTCGACGCCGCGACGATCTTCGAGATCGGCGGAGCGGTGGCGACGCTCGTCGGGAGCCCGACCGCCAACGTGGCGACAGTGACCGTCCCCGCCACCGCCGTGGCCAACCATTGGGTTGAGGTTCGCGCCAGCGCCGGTGCGGATGAGGCGACCCTCGCGCAGGGCTACCACTACAACCTCGCTCTCGACTCGGTGACCCCGACTTCGGGAGCGGCGCACGGCGGCGAGATCGTGGCAGTGGCCGGGGCGGGCTTGTCGGCAGACCTTCGGGTCTTCTTCGGAGCGCTCGAGGCGTCGCAGGTGAGCGCGACCTCGTCCAGCGCGCTCTCCGTGACGACGCCTCCGGGCAGCGGCGCGGTGGATGTGCGCGTTCGCGATCCGCTCGATGAGGAGAACGAGGCGGTCCTTCCCTCGGGCTTCCGCTACGCCGAGTCGGTATTCCTCGGAAGGGTCAGCCCGGTGACCGGCTCCATCGCCGGCGGCACCTATGTGACCGTGCTGGGCACGGGCTTCGCGCCAGGGACCTCGGTGCTCTTCGGCGACGCGCCCCTCAAAGACCTGAGGGTCGTCGATGCCTACACCATCATCGGCCACACGCCTCCGGGGGCGTCGGGTGCCGTGGACGTCAAGGTCAAGCGAGCGGCAGAGGAGGACGTCAGCGTCAGTGCCTTCACCTATTTCGACCCGACCAACGGCGGCGGCGGATCCTCCGGAGGACCGCTCGACGGCACGCTGAACGTGACCGTGCTCGACGCTTCGTATCTGCGTTACGGGCAGGGCGTCCTCGGGGCCACGGTGATGCTTGGCAATGACCCGACGACTCCGTTCCAAGGCAAGACTGATCGCAAGGGACAGATCACCTTCAGCGATCCAGCGCTGGCCAAGGCGCAAACGGTCACGGCCTACAAGGAGGGCTACCAGCCGATCACGGTCGTTCGGCAGGAGTCGCAGAATCTGACCCTCTTCCTCTCGCCGACGACGAGCGAGCCGGGGTCTCCCGAAGCGACACCGCCGGGGTCGGGCGGTGGGCCGACGATCATCAGTGGCCATGTCCAGGGGTTCAAACCGCCACGCGCTCTCGAGTCTCACGAGACCACTTGGGCCGAGGTGTGGGTCGTGCCTCAGAGCGTCTATTCGACTCCTCCGTTCGGGTCCAAGGTCTCTCCTGAGGCACGCGACGCGCGCGGGGAGCGGTGGAAGGTCACCAGCGACGGCGGTAGCTACTCGGTGTTCGCCTCGGCCGGCCTGCGCGCCGTCTACGCCGTCTATGGCATCTATGACAGAAGGAGCGAGGTCTTCACCCCGGCCTTGCTCGGCGTGCGGCGGGCCATCAACGCAGACCCCAATCGGCCAGCGTTCGATCAGGACATCGTCCTCGACGTCCACCTGGATCAGACCGTTCCGGTCTATTTGGATCGGCCGGTCATCGACCCTGCTCTGCTGCGCATGGCTCACACGACGCTCTACGCCTGGCTCGAGTTGGGAGCGGAGGGGATCATCCCTCTGGGCAGCGCAGAGACGAGAGCGGCGACCTTCCAAATGCCCAACCTGCCGCAAGTCGATGGCGACAACCTGCTCTTCCTCGCTCGAGCCGTGGGCGGCGCGGTGGGCTCGGAGAGCTTCACCTTCCGCAAGCAGCTGGGGGACCTCTCGGTGGGTTTGACCGTGGGGCCGATGCTGGGCCTGACGCAATGGGCGGAGCCCGTGAGCGAGCGGGGCTTCGAGGGGCGCATCTCCTGGTCGACTGCCAGCGCGGTCGACGCCGACGTGGCCCGCCTGACCCTCTCGCGCATGTCGGGGTACACCGGCTGGACCTCCATCTGGACGGTGATCCTGCCTGGCTCGGAGCGGTCGGTGACCTTGCCCCAGAACCTGTTCGATGACCTGCGTGCCACGGGCTACCCGGATGACCAGCTCGTGGTGTCTCTGGTCTGCTCCCGCGCTGCGCGCTTCGACTATGCCCACTGGAGCTATACGTCCCTGGCGACCGACACCTGGACCTCCTGGACGCAGGCAGGTGGCACCTTCGCGCTCTTTGCGCCAGCAGGGCCGGACGCGGGTTTGGACTTGCCTGATGGGGCAATCGAGACGCCGGACGCGGGTTTGGACGTGCCCGATGGGGCAATCGAGACGCCGGACGCGGAGTCCGTGCCGGTGGACGCCGGACCTGAGCTACCCGATGCGGGACTTGAGACGCCAGACGTGGGCTCCGTGGAGCCCGACGCGGGGTCCTGAATATGCGATCTCTCTCCACACTCCTCCTGCTCACGGTGCTTGCCGGGTCTCTCGTCGGTTGCTCGGATCAGAGCAAGCTCGTGAAGGGTTGCACCCAGGACTCGGATTGCGGCGATCCCGCGGCCTTTCGCTGTGAGGTCGAGACCGCGCAGTGCCTGTGCCGCACCAACGCCGCCTGCAAGGAAGGCGAATTCTGCAACAGCCAGGGCTACTGCCAGGCCCACGTCGGCTGCTACGACAACCGCGACTGCCCCACCGGCTTCCACTGCGACGCAGCCACGAATCTCTGCATGCCCAATGGCAAGTGCGGATCGGACACCCAGTGCCCCCTCGGGCAGCTGTGCGACCCGGTGACCGCTGTCTGCGTCGCGGGTTGCCGCACTCACGGCGACTGCAATGCCCTGAACCGTGAGGTGTGCGTCTGCGCGTCTGCCACCGGCGTCGATGGGGGAGTGGAGGGCGAGGGCCCCTGCGACTGCACCGGTACCACCGAGGCCGAACGCGCTACTTGTGCCATTGGACGCTGCGTCCCCGATCGCTGCGTCGACAACGGCTGGTGCGACTACAGCCAGGTTTGCCGCACGCCGCCCGAGGGAGGGCTCAAGCAGTGCCAGGACGACTATGACAACGACTTGCGTCCCTATTGCGCCAACTGCGTCTACGAGCCGGGCCAGGACAGCTGCGGCCGCGGGGCGAACTTCTGCCTCTACTCGACCTACACGGGTCGCACCTACTGCGGCGTGGACTGCTCCGACGGGCAGGAGTGCGCGCAGGGCTACGACTGCGCCGACGTGATCGTGGTCTGGACCAAGACGCGCTGCACGGCGCAGGACGAGTGCATGACCCTCGATCACCGCTCGTCCCTGACCTGCAATACCGATGAGGATTGCCCCAACCACGGGCTATGCGGGCATGACGCCGGATCGCCAGTGGGTTACTGCTACGGGCGTTGCACATTCCACGAGGGCGCCAAGCAATCGTTCTGCGCCTGCGTGGCCGACGAGGATTGCGCGCAGGACACCTGTGTGGCCGAGACCGGGACCTGCTCGATCAGCAAGAAGGTTTGCGACGTCAATGGGGACGGATGCCGCAAGACCCGCTGCGTGGACTTCGGTGACAAGGGTGGCTGTCTGGTGGGGCAGAACTGCAAGCCGCTCGAGGGTTTGACTTGCGCCGATGTCGGGCCGCAGCAGAGGTAGGGCTGGCCGAGCCACGCACGCGTGACGGAAGGACACTCAGCAGCGGCCCGCGGCTCAGGCTCCGTTACGACCACACAACCCCTCAACCCAAGCGCAATAGGCCTCGATGGTGTGATCGCAATCACCCTCTGGTGCACATGTCTCTGAAAGACGCTTCTCGTGGAAATCATTGACCAGAATGCGATCAAAACCATCAGCTCTTCGGACGACGAGAACAGCGAATCTGTCTCTAAGGGAGGATTCGCCAACCTCGTCCAAGACATGAGGGTCCCTTTCCCACGGCCCGGGCCACGGCTTCCGAGTTCGGGCGTCAACAGACTCAACAAAGCGCCCGTATAGACGTTCGTAGACCTCCGCCGGGCTTTGGCGATCTAAGTCGGCCCGGGCTCGCCTGGATGAGGCAGCCAAGAATCTACGGCCCCATCGAGCGCTTGACGCTAGGTCCGAAGTATCATTGAAGTCCCCTATTGGAACCCCACCCACCCAAAACCTGAGCCTTCCGAAGCTCCACTTGTCATGAATGCCGAGTGGTTCCGCCTCAATAGAGAAGCGATTGTAAGTGCCGAATTGCAATTCTACATCTCCTTCAATCGCTCCAGCGTATAGGAGGAATGTTTCGAATGCCGTCCCTCGATGCGCGCTTCCGCTGAAGTGGGCCATTCCACCACCACTATTTGAGAATCAAGAAATCGATCCGCCTGTGCTTCTTTCATACCAATGTCATTTCGGTTGCCGGTGTTCCAGAGGTTTCCTGCCAGCAAACGCGAGCGGCGTCGAGGGAGCGCGGAGGTGGCTGAAGATGTTGATCGAGAAATTGAGCTCCAGAATCGCGGCAAGCGCGTGAATAGACGGAACCATGCTGAGTCATGTACCTTGTTCTCTGAGGTGTCGGCTCTGTGCAGTAGAAATCCGTTTTGGCCAGAGAGCAGGCATAGCGGAATTGACCGCTTAGTGTACTCGTGCCGG
>JACRCT010000281.1 GCA_016218885.1 Deltaproteobacteria bacterium
CAGACGAGCTGCTTGCTGTCCCCGTCCACGACGTCGAGGATGAGCGTCCCCTGCTCGTAGTGGCGCACGTAGACGTCGGGCCCCCCGGCGCCGCCGTAGCCGACCGGCGGCCCGAACGCCGGTCCCCAGCCGTACCCGTAGTAGGGGTTGACGTCTTCGACCTGGGTCTTCTCCTGGGTCGTGGCATGCCAGCCCACGAGGAAATCGGGGTTGTCCGAGGCATCGACGCGCCGGTAGCCCTTGGCCGAGAGGTTGTTCTCGACTGCCTGCTTGATCTGCGCCTCGGCGATCGGGTTGTGGTTGGTGTCGCGCTTGGCAGGGTGAGGCAGCCAGGCATAGGTGTGGTAGCCCGCGATGCTGTCCGCCGCGCCCGGGACCGCATCGGTCGTCACCTTCATCGTCGAGCAGGCCGCCACCGGCAGCGCGAGCAGCGTCGCAATCAGGAGCTTGGCTTTCAATGGACCCTCCCTCTATGCCTGGCTGGCCAACGCCATCAGCCAGCTGTCGGCTCTGGACACATTGGCCACGCGGGCACCGCGCGGCTCCTTCGGGACGACAGGCGAGCGGTCCCCTTCAGCTGCCCGACTCGCCGGGCAATGCCGTGTACGGACGGAGCATTCGCGAGCGCCTGCCAACCCTCATCTCGTCCCCGCCAGGGCTCGCGCCCTGCCGCCCCTGCTGCCGGTGGGACCCCATCCGTCGGCGCGGCTCCACCGACCAGGGTCCCTCGAACGAGCAGGCGCCGGACAGATCCCGCGGCTGACCTGATCGTTCCACTGGGGAACCTGGAGGGTTTCCTATGAAGGTCCGTCTGGTCGCACTGCTCGCCGTTTCGATCCTGGTCGCAGCCTCTTCCGCGCCCGCCCTCGCCGACGAGAAGTCGGAGAAGGCCGCAGCCGATCTGCTGCACAAGAAGCTCAAGAGCGAATCGCCGCAGGACGCGGCGCTGCTCGACGCGGTCAAGGGCAAGGACATCGTGGTGGTCGCCGGCAGCATGGACCACATCGAGAGCGTGCTCAGCGCGGCGCGCATCCAGCACACGCTCATCCAGCCGCGGCAGGTGGCCGGCTGGCAGCTTCGCAACGACCAGATCCTGATGGTCAATTGCCCGGGGTCGATGCCCGACGCCGGAATCGAGCGCATCCGCAAGTTCGTCAGCGCGGGTGGGCTGCTCTACACCACCGACTGGGCGCTGCTCAACGTGGTGCAGAAGGCCTTCCCCGGGACCATCGCCCACAGCGGCGGCAGCAGCGGCAACGAGGTCGTGCCGGTGATCGTCGACAAGGCCAGCGACAACCTGATGAGCAAGATGCTGCTCACCGGCGGCGGCCGCCCCCAGTGGTGGCTCGAGGGCGGCAGCTACCCGATCCGCATCCTCGACGCGAAGAAGGTGGAGGTGCTCGCCCACTCCGACACGATGAAGAGCCGCTATGGCGCCGCCCCGGTGGTCGTACGCTTCCGGTGGGAGGACGGCGAGGTGATCCACGTGGTCAGCCACTTCGTGCGGCAGATGGCCACTCAGGGCCCGAAGGTCGCGGCGGCGGCGAAGGTGAAGGACATCCCCGGCCTCAGCGAGGCCGAGAAGAAGGACTTCGCCCAGAGCAGCGCCGCGCAGGCCGACTTCGGCGACGTGGAGTCGAGCTACGCCTTCCAGAAGATGACGACCAACCTCGTCGTCGGGAAGCAGCGCCGCAACGAGGAGCTCAACCGCACCTACAACATGACCGTCACCGCGCCGCAGGAGCTCGCCAGCGTAGGCGCAGGCTCCGCGGCGGCCCCGGTCAAGCCGGGCACGCGCCTGAAGATCATCGGCAAGCAAGGCGACCGGCTGCAGGTGCGCGACGAGATGGGCAACGAGGGCTCGTTGCCCGCCAGCGCCGTGGTCGCGCACTAGCCGTCCCACGAGCTCCGTTCCGCCCGTCCCCCGCCTGAGGGCGGCAACCCGCCCCGGGGCGCCGAATCCAAAGACCCGGCACAAAAGGGTAGCGGGTGGCGACATGTCCATGAACGGGCGATTCAGGGTCCCAGAGCCAATCAACGAGCAGGTGCTCGCCTACGGGCCCGGCTCGGCGGAGAAGAAGGCGCTCAAGGCCCGCCTCAGGGAGATGGGGAGCGAGACGGTCGAGATCCCGGTGATCGTCGGAGGGCGCGAGCTGCGCACCGGGCGCCTCTCGGATATCCGCGCACCCCATGCCCACCAGCGCGTGCTCGGGCGCTACCACCAAGCGGGAGCGGAAGAGGCGGAGCTCGCCATCCGCTCGGCACGCGAAGCACGGCGCGACTGGGCCGCCCTTCCCTTCCACGAGCGGGCAGCCGTCTTCCTCAGGGCCGCGGACCTGCTCGCCGGCTCGTGGAGGTCGACGATCAACGCGGCGACGATGCTCGGCCAGAGCAAGACCGTGCATCAGGCAGAGATCGACGCGGCCTGCGAGAGCATCGACTTCTGGCGCTACAACCCCGTCTTTGCCCAGCGCCTGTACGAAGACCAGCCCGCGCCGACGCCGCAGCGCCTCAACCGCGTGGAGTACCGGCCGCTCGAGGGGTTCGTCTTCGCGATCACCCCCTTCAACTTCACCTCCATCGCCGCCAACCTGCCCACGGCCCCGGCGCTGATGGGCAACACGGTGCTCTGGAAGCCCGCCTCTACCGCAGTGCTCTCCGCCTACTGGCTCATGCGGGTCCTTGAGGCCGCCGGCCTTCCTCCGGGGGTCATCAACTTCCTGCCCGGTCCGGTCGAGGCGGTGGGTGGAGCGACGCTGGCCTCGCCGGAGCTCGCCGGGGTGCACTTCACCGGCAGCACGAGCGCCTTCCGGCAGATCTGGCGCACCGTCGGCGAGAACATCGGCCGCTACCGGAGCTATCCGCGGCTGGTCGGAGAGACCGGCGGCAAGGGGTTCGTGTTCGCCCACCCCTCGGCCGATCCCGAGACGTTGGCGGTGGCGCTGGTGCGCGGGGCCTTCGAGTACCAGGGACAGAAGTGCTCAGCGGCTTCCCGTGCCTACGTGCCCGAGAGCCTCTGGCCGCAGGTCAAGGAGCGGCTCTTGGGGATGCTCTCGGAGATCAAGGTCGGGGACGTGGAGGACTTCACCCATTTCATGGGCGCGGTGATCGACGAGACCGCCTTCCGGCGCATCCAGGGCTACATCGAGCACGCCCGCTCCTCGTCCTCGATGAAGATCGTGTTCGGCGGCCGCTGCGACGAGGCGAGTGGCTACTTCATCGGCCCCACGGTGGTGCAGACGACCGATCCCCGCAGCCGATTGATGCAGGAGGAGATCTTCGGACCGGTGCTGACGCTGTGGGTCTACCCCGACGCGAAGGTGGACGAGGCGCTGGAGCTGGTGGACACCACCACGCCTTACGCGCTCACCGGCGCGATCTTCGCCCGCGAGCGACGGGAGATCCTGCGGCTGACCGAGCGGCTGCAAGGCGCGGCGGGCAACTTCTACATCAACGACAAGCCCACCGGGGCGGTCGTCGGCCAGCAGCCCTTCGGCGGCGCGCGGGCCTCGGGGACCAACGACAAGGCGGGCAGCCCCGCGAACCTGCTGCGCTGGACCTCCCTGCGGACCGTCTCGGAGAGCTTCTCGCCTCCGACGACCTACCACTACCCGTTCCTCGCCGAGCGCTAGCGGAGGAGCGAGCGCGGCTACTTGCAGGTGAAAGCGCCGGTGCCACACGCCATCGGGAAGCACGTCATGCCGCAGTCGCACGACTTGCCCGCGCTGCAGCCGCAGCTGCCATCGCACTTCTCGCCGGTCACACAGCTGCAGCTCGCCTCATCGCAGGTCTGATTGGGGAGGCAGGTGCCGCCGCAGTTGTTGCACGGGACGGCCTCGCACTCGTGGCTGGTGTCGTTGCAGGCCAGCGGAGCGGTGCAGCAGTTCTGGCCGCAATCGGGGCTGGTCCCGGTCACGCAGCCCCACTTGCACAGGCCGCTCGCCGTCTCGCACCAGTGGCCCGGGGAGAGAACGTGGCACTGGGAATCCTCGGTGCAGGCGGCGCGCCCCTCGCAGGCTCCGGCCTCGCAATCGAAGCCCGGGCCGCAATCGGTGGCGGAGGTGCAGGGACGGCAGACCTTGTCCACGCAGGCCATCGAGCCGCAGGGCCCGCGATCGCCGGCCGGGCAAAGCACCGCCTCGACACAGGCGCTGCTCACGCAATTCTGGGTCGCCGGGTCGCAATCGGCGGCCTCCGCACAGGGTCCGCAGCTGCCGGTAGCGACATCGCAGCGTGGCCCGGCTGGCGAGCCGGCGCAGTCGGCCTTGGTGCTACAGCCCGCCACGCAGAGTCCCTGGCTGCAGTTGAACCCCGAGTTGCAGTCGTCACCGGTGGCGCAGACACCCGAGGGGTCCTGGGGACCACAGATCCCTGCGTGGCAGGCATAGCCGGAGCAATCGGCACGCGTGGAGCACGACTTGCCGGCGTCGACGGGCTCGCTGGCGTCGACGGCGCAGCCGCCATCGCAGAGCACGCACTTGCCGTTGTTGCTGCAGTAGGCCCCCGTCGCGCAGCTGGTATCGGTGCACCAGACGCACAGGCCGTCGAGGCAGTCGCCCGCGGCGCAGTCATCACCAGAGGCGCACTCGACTGCGGCGGACCCAGAGTCCCTGCCTCCCACCGGCTTGCCGCCATCCTCGCTGCAGTAGACGAACGACAAGGCGCTCGCGGACAGGAGCGGCACGATCCAAGAGTTGCGCAGGCCCATTCGTCCTCCAGTGCAGCAAAGAGGGGACAGATGGTAGCGACCGGCCTGCCAAGGGGTCAACGCGCGAAGAACGATGGTAGATTCGCCGGCTCCCCGAGAGGTCCGCATGATCGCCAAGTGCGCCCGCTGCCAGTACGTCTTCACCACCGAGCGATACGGGCGCCAGTTCTGCCCCTCCTGCGGGGCAGAGCTGATGCTTCCTGCCCCTCCGGGGACCCCGGAACCGTCCATCCCGGTGGCCAGCCCGGGCGCCCCGCCTCCGCCCGCGGCAGCCCCTGCCGAACCAGGCCCCTCCGCGCCGCAGCTCCCGCCGCCGGGCGCCGCGGGCACCGGCCCCACCGCTGGAGAAGGCGCCCGCTGCGCGGCGCACCCCGACCGGTTTGCAGCCGGCGTGTGCGGGCGGTGTGGCGCCTTCGCCTGCTCCGAATGCCTGCAGGTCGGGCCGGATGGGCTGCCCCAGTGCCTGGCGTGCCGCGAGCGGGTGGGGCTGGTCGAGCCGACGCCGTGGGAGGAACGTGACAAGCGCGGTCTGCTCGCCGCCTATTTCGAGACGGTGAAGCGCTCGTTCACCGAGCCCACCAAGCTCTTCGAGCGGATGCCGGTGCAGCACGCCAAGGGCGCGCTCTCCTACTTCTGGATCACGACCGCCCTCGGGGGGTTTGCAGGGCAGCTCTGGTCGGCGCTGCTCAGTCCGCTCATGCATTCCGGACCCAAGCTGCCCGCGGAGCATCCCTTGGCGCCGTTCCTGAACTCGTCCTCCTCGCCGCTGCTCAGTCTCGCGATGGGGGTCGCCATCGCGGCCCTGGCGCCGCTGCTGCTGTATTTCAACGCCGGCCTCTTCCATCTCGGTCTGCTGCTTTTCAAGAGCGGGAAGAACGGGTTCAACGCGACGCTGCGTGCGGTGGCCTACTCGTCGGGCCCGGGCCTCCTGCAGATAGTGCCTCTGTGCGGTGGAGCGATCGGCGGCCTGTGGACCCTGGTCCTCGTCGTGATCGCCCTGTCCAAGACCCAGCGGACGAGCGTTGGGGCGGCGATCGGCGCGGTGCTGGTGCCCATCGCGCTGCTCAGCTGTTGTGCTTGTGGGGTGCTCGCAATCGCGATGGCGCTGGGCATGACGGCGGCAGCCGCGGCGCTGAACTCGCCCTGAGAGACTGTGAGACTCCCCGCGATGCTGCGCTTCGAAAGGCCTACCAAACCGACACTCGGCCTGTTGGAAATCTACGGCGCGATGGGCGTGGCGCTCCTCGTGACGGCGCGTTTCGTGCCCTTGGCGCGCCTGCCGTTCTGGGGCTGCGCGCTGCGCAAGCACACCGGCATTCCGTGCCTGTCGTGCGGCATGACCCGCTCCTTCGACTGGTTCATGCAGGGCCGCCTGCTCGACTCGCTGCTGGTCAACCCACTCGGATTCACGCTGGCCGCGCTATCGGTGGTCGGAGCTGCGTACCTGGTTCTGTGGAAGCTGCGGCCGCCGCGGCTGCGCGTGGAGCTCTCGGTGCGCGCCGGCTCCTGGGTCCGCTGGAGCGCCTTGGTGCTGATCGCCGCCAACTGGGGCTACCTGATTACCCGGGCACTGCTCAGCCGCAGCTGAACGCTTCCCGGGCGAGCAAGGCGCTGCTCTCCCGCCTTTGCCGCCCTCAACCTGCCTCGAGCCTGCCGAAGATGAGCTGGACCAGCGGCCGGTCTTCGGGTGCGCAGAACAGGTACACGTGGTCCCCGGCCTGGAAGACGGTGCGACCACGCGCGGCGACCAGCTCGCGGCCGCGCACCACCAGCATCACCGAGGTCGAGTCCGGAAACGGCAGGTCCGCCAGCGCGCTCCCGCACACCGCCGAGGCCCGCTCCACGTAGAAGCTCAGCACCTCGCCGCGCAACAGCCGCGTCGAGGCGATCTCCAGCACCGCCTCGGGAGGTGGTGGCTCGCCGCTGAACAGGCCCATCCTGCCCGTCACCGCGCGCGCCGTCCCGCCGGTGAGCAGCGCCGAGACCGCCACCACGAAGAACACCACATCGAAGATCCGCTCTGCGCCCGGCGCCTCGGCCAGCACCGGGAAGGTCGCCAGCACGATGGGCACCGCTCCTCGCAGCCCGACCCACCCGATGTACACCACCTCCCGGAGGGGATAGCGAAAGGGCAGCAGGCACAGCCCCACCACCACGGGGCGGGCCACCACCGCCAGCAGCAGCGCCAGCGCGACTCCCGTCCCCGCCACGGCCATCAGCCGCGAGGGCGTCGCGAGCAGCCCGAGCACCAGGAACATCGCGATCTGGCTCAGCCACGCCACGGCGTCGTGCACCCGCAGGAGACCGGACTTGTAGGGCAGCTGCGCGTTGCCCAGGATCACCGCCGCCACGTACACGGCGAGAAAGCCGCTGCCGTGCACGAGCGTCGTCACTCCGTAGACCAGAACCGCGAGCCCAAGGCTGAGCACCGGATAGAGCCCCGCCGCCGGAAGCCGCGCCCGCGCCAGCAGCAGCCGTCCCGCGTGCCCAGAGCCAATCCCCAGCCCGGCCCCCACCCCGAGCTGCAGCACGACCTGCCCCCGCAGCCACGGGGTGAGCGGAGCGCTGCCGGCAAGAGCTCCGGTCAAGGCGATGGTCAGCAGCACCGCCATCGGGTCGTTGAGGCCCGACTCGAGCTCCAAGGTCATGCCCACCCGACGCTTGAGCTGCAACCCGGTGCCACGCAGGACGGCGAAGACCGCCGCCGCGTCGGTGGACGAGACGATGGCCCCCAGCAGGAAGGCCTCGAGCCAGCCGAACCCTAGAAGCCGCGCGAAGACGCCGAGCAGCGCCGCCGTCCCCGCCACCCCCGCCGTCGCCAGCACCCCCGCGGGCCATAGCCCGGCGCGCATCGCCGCGAGCGGTGTGTTGAGCCCGCCATCCCAGAGGATCAGCACCA
>JACRCT010000284.1 GCA_016218885.1 Deltaproteobacteria bacterium
GACCACCGGCTCGGGCAGCTCGCGGGCCACGACCAGATCCTCGTCCCCGGCGCGGGAGGAGGCCTGCACCGCCGCCGCCAGCTCTCCGCCCGGCGGGGGGTCGACGACGAGCACCAGCCGCACCGCGCCCGCCGCGCGGGCCCGGGCGATCTCCAGAGGCACCGCGTCTTCGAGCGGTATGAGCGTCAGGCCTTCGGCCCGATCGGGCGGTAGGTCCTCGAGAAGCTCGGGCGCGACGAAGACGAGCAGCGCCACCTTGCCTCCCGGAGTCTCCAGCAGCAGCGGCGGGTCGCTGGCGTCCTCCACCTGGTCGCAGAGCGGCCGATGGTCGGCATCGCATTCGAGGTTGCTCACCACGTGCCGTATCCCCTGTGCGCGCAGCGCCTTCAAGAAGCGCAGCAGGGTCGAGCGATGGGCCGAGAGGTCCCGATGGCCCATCCCTGCCGCCCTCAGCCCGGTGGCAGCGATGGCCAGAGCGAGCGCATCGGCGTCGCGCTCCACAGCCAGGCGGGCGACCGCCGAGGCCCCGAGCAGATCTCCAGCATCGATCGGGAGAGCGTCGGGCTCGGCCGCGAAGTGGCCGGCGACCATCGACAGCACCGGCTCGGGCCCCTGGCGGCAGCCCAGACCGGCGTAGAGGCCGTTGATGCGGCTGGAGACGACGACCGCTGGCTGACCCGCGCGGGCAGATGGCGAGAACGCCAAGACAGACGCGAGGCCCAGAAGGAGCGCTCGAAGAGCAGGCAGCACGGGGTGATGCGCTCCGGTCACGTGGATGCCGTCACGCGCCCTTGTCCGCGGAGAGCCCCGCGATGTACTGCACGAGCTCCTTCTCGAATTGCGGGTCGCGCTTCTCGAAGGCCAGGCCGACTCCGCCGTGCTCGGGGTGGTCGAAGACGTGGACCACCCGCGCCGAGGTCTCCAGGATCTTGCCGCTGGGGAGGTGGAGGCGGAGGGGGACGTAGGTGTTCTGCTGCGGCCGCAGCTTGGTGCGCACGAAGACGCCGCCCTTGGAGAGGTTGCTGGCGTACTCGGTGACGAAGGCGGAGTCGGTCTTGAACTCGATCTCCATCGTGACGTCCACGCGAGGGTCCTTGCGGTCCGCGGCGCCCGTCCCTCCTTGGCGCACCAGGACCGGAGGCTTGGCCGGGCTCGCTGGCGCGGGCCGCTGCGCAGGACGCGGCCCGGATGGGGGCGCAGGAGCGGAAGCAGTCGCGGGTGCGGGCGCGGAAGCAGTCACGGGCGCAGAAGCTGGCGCCTGCTGTGGCTGCTGGCCCTGGCGCAGAGACCCGAGGTGCTCGACGAGCATCTTCGCGGCCTCGGAGTAGGCGTCGAAGGTGACCCCGGGGCCGAGCGCGCTCTTGAGGAACTTGGCCTTGAACTGCTCGCGCTCCGCTTCGGCGAGGCGCATGAGCTCGACCATCTTGCCCCCGGCCGCGATCGTGCGTCGCTCCACATCGTTGAGCGTCGCCCGCCCATAGAGGCTGAAGTCGAGCTCGAGGTAGAGCACCACCGAGCCCAAACGGCGGATGACCTCGAGCCGGGCTACCTGCTCCCGGGGATAGGTCTCGGCCAGGCTCTCGACGAGCCCCTTGGCCTTGGCGGCGTGCTCCGGCAGGTCCCAATAGAGAGCGATTCCATAGGTCGGCATAGGCTCTTCATTCTTATCCGGCAGGAGCCCTGACGTCGAGGCGCACAAACGCCACCCGTCCATGGGGTGGACCTGTCTGCCGGGCGAGGGGTCCCTGCTGGCAGAAGGGACCTGTTCGGGCCAACCGCTTCTCGATCCCTCGACACAGCTCAATCGACCCCCAAGTGCACGGGCTTCGGCCCCCGGATGCGGCCTTTGGCGCCAGCCAAGTCCCGACGCACGTTGTGGCGGCATTGGAGGGGGGGCGACATGGACAGTGGAAACACCTCGTGGGTCTTGGTCTCGGCGGCCCTGGTGATGCTGATGACACCGGGCCTGGCGCTGTTCTACGGAGGGATGGTGCGAGCCAAGAACGTGCTCGCGATGCTGATGCAGAACTTCTTCGCGCTGGGGCTGGTGAGCGCAGTGTGGGCGCTCTTGGCCTTCTCCCTGGCCTTCGGGACGGATTTCAAAGGGATAATCGGTGGCCTCGACTTCGTGGGGCTGAAGGGGCTGTTCTCGACCGAGGCGCTGCCCGGCTACACCGGCGCTTTCGCGCTCTCGATACCGCCGGCGGCGTTCTTTGCCTTCCAGATGATGTTCGCGATCATCACCCCGGCGCTCGTCTCCGGGGCGACGGCCGACCGGCTCAAGTTCTCGGCGTGGGCGCTCTTCCTCGCATTGTGGACGGTGCTCTGCTACGCGCCGGTGGCCCACTGGGTGTTCAACCCCGCCGGCTGGCTGGCGAAGCTGGGCGCGCTCGACTTCGCGGGCGGCACTGTGGTGCACGTCAACGCGGGCATCGCGGCCCTGGCCCTGGCCTTCGTGCTCGGGCGCCGCCGCAGCTGGCCCCGCGAAGCGATGCCGCCGCACTCGCTACCCCTGACATTGCTGGGAACCGGCCTGCTCTGGTTCGGGTGGATAGGGTTCAACGCCGGCTCGGCGCTCTCCGCGGGCAAGCTCGCCGCGCAGGCGCTGGTCACCACCCACCTCGCCGCCGCCACCGGAGTGCTCGGCTGGCTCGCGGTGGAGCGCTGGCAGCGCGGACGGGCGACGACGCTGGGCGCGGCTTCGGGCGCGGTGGCCGGGCTGGTGGCCATCACCCCTTGCGCCGGATTCGTAGGCGGCGGGGCGGCGCTGGTCATCGGCGCGATCGCGGGGATCGCCTGCGCGCTGGCGGTCGCCCTCAAGTTCCGTCTGGGCCTCGACGACGCGCTGGACGTGGTGGGCGTGCACCTGGTCGGCGGGGTCCTGGGCTCGCTGCTGTTGGGCGTCTTCGCCGACAAGTCGGTGAACCCGCTCGGCGCAGACGGCCTGCTCTACGGCGGCGGGTTCAGGCTGCTGGCCGTGCAGGCGCTGGCCGTGGGCGCGGTGCTCGCCTTCACCGGCGTGATGACGCTCGGGTTGGGGTGGGCCATCCACCGCCTGTGGGGCCTGAGGGTGGACGAGGAGTCGGAGCGCATCGGCCTCGATCAGACGCAGCACGCCGAGACCGCGTACGCGCTGTTCGAGAGCGCCGCCCTCACCCGCGAGGCGCCTCCCGTCCCCTCCGGGGCCGAGAAGGCAGAGGAGGAGGCGCCGGCGCTCTCTGCGGCTTCGAGCCCTCCTCGCGCGCCCGCCTAGCTCCGGGAGCGGACCGTCGATGAGCTGAGCCCGAGGCGAGCCCTCCCCGGTGCGTCTTCACCGGGGAGGTGTCGGGCCTGCGGCAAGCTGCTGACCATGCACGACGACCGCTGCCCGCACTGCCGCCACCGGTATCCCCGGCATGATCGGCGGTAGAGAGAGCGATCCACCCCTCATGCGGGGCTGGGGCTGGGTCATCGGCCAATAATGGCGATTCATCCACGACGCGACGTCCCCATGCCCGACCGGCGACGAGCCTTCGGCCGCTCGACCCTGGCGCACTTGAATGTCGAGCCGCGCGGAATTAGCCCTCGATCATGCTCCGGCTCCCCACCCCCAGCGACTCGGACCCCGTCTCGCCCCCCGCGCGGATTGCGCCGGCGCTGACCCCGGGCCGCGTGCGGCTGCTCATCAGCGCCTGCCTGCTCGGCGAGCACGTGCGCTACGACGGCCAGCACAAGTACGACCCCTTCCTGGTCGAGACGCTGGGGCGCTTCGTGGAATGGGTGCGGGTCTGCCCCGAGGTGGACTGCGGCATGCCTACCCCTCGCCCGTCCATGCACCTGGTGGGCGATCCCCACTCTCCGCGGCTGGTGAGCCGGCTGGGCGTGGACCTGACCGCCCGGATGCAGCGCTTCGCCGAGGCGCAAGTGGAGCGCTACGCCGGGCTCGGGCTGTGCGGCTACGTCTGCAAGAAGGATTCGCCGAGCTCGGGGATGGCTCGCGTGAAGGTCTATGACGAGGAGGGCAAGGGAGCGCTGCGCAACGGGGTGGGCATCTTCACCCGCACCTTCATGGAGCGCTACCCGCTGATCCCGGTCGAAGAGGAGGGCCGGCTGCACGACCCTGAGCTGCGCGAGCGCTTCATCGAGCGGGTCTTCTGCGTGCGGCGCTGGCTCGACCTCCTCCAGGGAGGGATGCACCGCGGCCGGCTCGTCGACTTCCACGCCGACCACAAGTACCTGGTGCTCTCCCACGGCCGGGCCGGATACGCCGCGCTCGGGCAGCTGGTGGCCGCCGCCAAGCAGCACCGTCCCGCCGACCTGTACCGCGCCTACCACGAAGGCTTCATGGCCGCGCTCGCCCAGCCAGCCACGAGAAAGAAGATCACGGACGTGCTGCAGCACATGCTGGGCTACTTCAAGCGCGAGCTGTCCAAGGACGAGAAGTCCGAGATGCTGGAGACCGCGGAGGCCTACCGTCGATCCCTGGTGCCGCTCATCGTCCCGGTCACGCTCCTCAAGCACTACGTGCGCAAGTACGAGGTGGCCTATCTGCAGCGACAGGTGTTCCTCTCCCCCTATCCGGCCGAGCTGATGCTGCGCAACCACGTTTGAGGTGCGGCACTCGTCAGCGAGCGGCGGTCTGGGCAGGCCTTCGCTTCCGAGCTTCGTCCCTACTTCTTCTCGACCTCGGTGCGCATCAAGTAGCTCAGGACCATCAAATGCACGACCCGGTGATGCTGCTCCCGATTGGCGTCGGGCATCGCCGCCTTGGCCAGCGAGTCGATCACCCCCAGCATCGGGTCGCCGATCTCCTGGGTGATCCGCCCGTTGAGCTGCGGGCCCGTGAGGCTCTGCACCTTCTTGAGGGCGTCGAGCGCCTTGTCTTCGGTGGGGGCGGCCATCGTCGGCTCCTTGAAAACCCGGATCGTGTCGGGCCTGTGCTGGCCCAGAGGTGGACGGCGAGTGTAGGCTTGCCACGTACTCGAGACAAGCCCAAGCAACTTCGAGCACTTCCATCACGAAAATGGGCCGAAACCAAGGTGGAGGATTCCTCGTGCCCCCTGTAAAAACCCCCGGTCGTTCCCAGACCCCGACGCCCCGCCCGCCCGAGCGCAACGCCACTGCGACCCCGTCCAGGAGGCCGGCGCAGACCTCCACCCCGGCGGCCGTCCC
>JACRCT010000285.1 GCA_016218885.1 Deltaproteobacteria bacterium
CCTCACGCCTCGAGCGCCTCCGGGACGAAGCCCCCAGGGCGGGCCTGGAGCGCGCTGGTGACGATCCTGGCCCCGGGCTCCTCCACGAGGCTCCTCCCGAGGTCTCGGCACGCCTTCCGGCGAGGATGCCCAGCGCGCCCGCCACATCCAGCCGCGCGGTCTTGAGGAAGACACCGATGGCCCGGTCCACGAGCTCGGCCAGCCGGCGCATGCGCACGATGCGGTCGAGCTGCTCGCGGGTGGCCTGCCCTCGCGCAGCCTCCTCGGCGCGCAGCAGGTCGCTGCGCACGCGGCCGATGAAGCGTCCCTCCCGCGCCTCGATCACCCGGCCGATCATCTTCAGGAAGTCGGTCTCGGCCTCGAAGCGCCAGGCGTCGGCGCCCATCCGCACCCGGTGCAGCACGCCCCACTGCTCCATCTCTCGGGTCACCATCGACACCGCGCCCTTGGACAGGGCGAGCGACCGGCCGATCTCCGCGGCGGTGAAAGGCCGGTCCTGCAGATAGAGCAGCGCCCAGACCCGACCCTCGTTGGCCTTGAAGCCCCAGAACTCGATGACGTTCCCCACCGCATCGACGACCAGCGACTCCCAGTCAGGCAATGCGGGCCCCGTGGGCGCGCTCGCGCGGCCGGGAAGAACGAGCCCCTTCATGGCTCCTCCCGGGCGATCCCCTGCGCGAAGGACCGCGCCAGCTCCTCGATCTCGCCCAGCCACGGCGGGTTGCCCAGCGCCGAGAGGCTCACCACTGCCGCGTCCACCTCGTCGAGCAGCGAGGCCGCGTTCGCCTCCGCCGCGCCCAGCTCGAGGAGCGCCGCGCCCATCCCCTCGACCTCCTCGCTCGAAGGCGGGTCCTTCAGCCACGCCGCCTCCATGCGCGAGCGTGCCTCCTCGGACTGGGCAGCGGCCCAGAGGATGGGCATGGAGGGGTTTCGGTTCCTCAAGTCGGCGAACCGGTCCTTGCCCTCGCCGCCAGCGAGGTCCTTGAGGTCGTCGGCGAGCTGGAAGGCGACCCCCAGGCGGCGGCCGAAGGTCGAGAACGGCACGACGAGGTCGTCGCGGCCCGCCAGGTGCGCCGCGGAGCGCCCGCACCAGGCGAAGAGCGTGCCCGTCTTGCCCTCGGCGATGGAGCGCCAGGCCTGAAGCGGCAGGTCGAGCCGCCCGCGGACCTCCAGCTCCTCGCTCGCGGCCCGCGACATCTCGCCCACCACCTCGATGGCCCCGGTGGTGATGGGGCGAGGATGGGCATGCAGCAGCGCGAAGGCGGTGGAGAGCAGCCAGTCGCCCGCCAGCACCGCCACCGCGTTGCCCCATCGGGCATTGGCCGTGGGCCGGCGCCGCCGCACCGCCGCGCCGTCCACCACGTCGTCGTGCAGCAGGCTCGCGCCGTGGATGAGCTCGGCGGCCGCGGCGACGTCCTCCAGGTCGCGGCGGGCGGCCCCGGCGGCCTCGCCGAGCAGGAAGGTCAGCCGCGGGCGGATGCGCTTGCCGCCGCCCGTGAGGCAGAGCGCCCGCGAGGCCTCGGCCAACACCCCGCCGCGGTGCTCACAGAGCGCCGCCGCGAGGCGCTCCTCGACGGTCTCGACGAACTCGCGGGCGGCATCCATGGTGGGCTCTGTTCGCAAAGTTCAAGGCGCCTTGAACTCCGCGAACACTAACGTCCTCGACAGGGGTGCGCAAGGCCGCCACCGTGACGGTTTCAGGCCGCGGTCCTCACTTCACGGGCTGCGCGGGAGGGACGTCGGCACCTGCCGGCGCGCCCAGCTTCTCGAGGGCCGCCTTGGCTTCGCGATGCTGCGGCTCGGCCTGAAGGGTGGCCCGGTACTCCTGGATCGCGAGCTCCTTCTTGCCCTCGGTCTCGTAGAGCTGACCGAGCAGGAAGCGAGGCTCGGGGGAGGCGGGGTCGGCGCTGGCGGCGTCCTTGAACGCCTTGATCGCCTTGTCGGTCTGGCCGGCGCGGTAGAGCGCGGCGCCCAGGTACTGGTTGCCCAGCGAGTGCTGGGGGCTGCGTTTGAGGGCTGCCTGGAGGGTCTCGATCGCCCGGTTGGCGTTCTCGTCCTTGTGGAAGTAGCAGTTGCCCAGCTCGACGCGCACCTCGACGTTGCCGGGGTCGATCTTGAGCGAGGCCTCCAGCGCGGGGATGGCCCTGTCGAGCTCGCCGCGCCGCGAGGCCACGATGCCCAGCTTGGCCGGGGCCTCGGCATTGCCGGGGAAGCCCTTCTGGACTTCCTCAAAGGTCCGGGTGGCCGCCTCCAGCTCGCCCTTGGCCAGCAAGAGGTCGCCCAGGCGCAGCGGATAGCGCGCGTTCTCCTTGTCCAGCCCCATCGCCTTCTCGTACAGCGGCTGCGCCTTGGCCGAGACGCGCCGGGCGGCATAGGCCTCGGCGAGGTCGTAGTGCGCCCCCGCGCTCGCCGCCCCGTTGAGCCGCTCCTCGGTCGAAAGGCGCGTGGTGTAGGCGTCGATGGCGCCCTGCAGGTCCTTGATCGACAGGAGCGCCTCTCCGAGGGCCGCCTGCGCCGCCGGGTCGTCGGGCATCAACGCCACCGCGGTCTTGAGCGAGTCGACGCCGTTCTTCACGTCGCCCGACTCCAGGTAGGCGCGGGCGAGCAGCTGGTGCACCTCGGCGTCCTTGGGGCGGCGATCGGCCGCCTCGCGCAGCACCACCAGCGCGCGCTTGGGCTCCTTCTGCTTGAGGTAGGCGTCGGCGAGCGAGAGGCGTGCCTGGAGCGACTCGGGCCGCAGCTGGATGGCCTTCTCGAACTCCCGGGTCGCCAAGGTCTGCTTGCCCATCTTGAAGTACAAGAGGCCCAGGTTGAAGTGCGCGTCCGCGTAGTCGGGCTTGAGCTGCACCGACTTCTTGAAGGCGACCAGCGCGCCGTTCTCGTCGTCCTTCTCCAGCAGCGCGACGCCCAGGTTGTTGTGGGCCTCGGCGTGGCCCGGCTCGGCCGCCAGGGCCTTTCGGTAGCTGGCGATGGCGGCGTCGAGGCGCTGCTGGCGGTAGTAGATGAGACCGAGGTTGTACTGAGCCTCGGCGTCCTCAGGGGAGGCGGCCACGGCCTTGTTGATCTCCTCGAGAGCCGCCTCGGGCTGGTTCAGGTCGGCCAGCGCCTTGGCGAGGTTGATGCGCGCCGCCATCAGCTGGTCGTCGACCGCCAACGCCTCGCGGTACACGGCGATCGCGTCCCAGGGCTTGCCGGCCCTCTCCAGCGCCTCGCCCAGGTTGTAGAGGATCTGCGGGTCCTTGGGCTGAAGCTTGTTGGCCTCGCGCAGCCTCTCCACCGCACCGCCGAAGTCCTGGATCTTGCGCAAAAAGCCCGACCAGTCGACGCGGACCAAGGCCGAGTCGGGGAGGTCTTTGGAGAGGGCGAGGTAGCCCGCGCGGGCCTCGTCGAGCAGTCCCGCGCCCATCAGCGCGTGCAGCCAGCTCAGGCGGATCTCCAGGTTCTCCGGAGAAAGGCGAACGGCCTCGGCGAGGTGGGTAGCGGCGTCGGCGTTGCGGCCGGCGGCCATGAGCGCCACGCCGAGGAGCAGCCGCGCATGCCCGTCGTCGGGGTCGGCGCGAACCGCCTCCTGCGCGGCCTGGATGCTCTGCTCGAGCTTGGCATCTACCGCGGCGGTCAGGGCCAGCGCGGCGAAGAGGGACAAGAGCGTCATCGCGCTCCTCGGAGAAAGGCTAAGGGAGTTGCTATTCCACCCAGGGGCTTCCCTGCGCGCCGCCGGTCTTGGCGGCCAACACCCGGCGCGTGGCGTACCAGGTACCACGAACCTTCTCGGCGTTGGCGTTCTGGGACTGGGCCGCGGCCGTCTCCTTCTTGACCGCGGCCTCCAGCTCCGCCACCTGCTTGTCGAAGTCGTCGACCTTGATCTTCTGGGCGCCCTCGACGTTGGCCTTCTTCACCGCCTGCGCCCGCGAGCGCTCGTAGCGGGCCTTGGCCAGATCGAGCTTGGCCTTCTCCACGTCGAGCATGGCCCACATCACGTCCTCCCAGGCCGAGAGGAACTCCTTGCGCTCCTTGGACTCCTGGACCGAGAGCTTGCCGATCTCGACCAGCTTGGGGTCGTTGGCGCTCTCCGCGGTCGCGAGGGCCTCCTTGGCCTCGGAGATCCGCTGGTCCGCGTTCCGATAGTCTTCGCGGGTCTCGAGGACCCGGTTGGCCGCCTCGTCGACCGAGTCCACGGCGATGAACAGGTCGTTCTCGGCCTCGATGAGGTCGAGCTTGGACTCCAACGGCAGCCGAGCCACCGCAGCCTCGTCCACCCGCTTGATGCCGCAGCCGCAGGTGAGCAGGGCGAGCGCAATCGCGAGCGCGAGCCTCATGATTCAAACGCCTCCTTAGCTGCCAGGGACCACCCGGAGCACCCGGAAGGTCCCGAAAGCGGTGCGGCCCTTGCCCGCGTCGCCACCCTCGCCCAGGGTGACGCGGAACTCGCCGCCCACCGGCTGGTCGAGCACGAGGGGGGCGTCGAAGGTCAGGGTGCCGGTCCTGATTGCGGCGAAGGTGCGGATGGGGTCGTCGGCCGCCGAGCGGGTGCACTCCGCCCGGGAGCTGCCGTCGGCAGCCGGCGAGAGGTCGATCACCTGCTTGGGCACCACCTCGGCCGGGACGGTGTGGGACACCAGCTTGAAGACGATGTCCCGGCCTTCGCCGTGGGGCTTGTGGTAGCCGACGATCACCGCCGTCTCGGTGATGGACACCTCGACGTCCTCAAAACCCAGGTCGAGCACCTCGCCCAGGCTGCCCTCGAGGGCATTCTCGGAGGCACAGCCGGCGGGGGCGGTGGCGGCCAGCGCGAGCAGCGCCGCCGCGAGGAGGGTCCTCACTTGCGGCATGCGTCGTACTCCGGGTCCACGTCCGGTCCGGAGAGCGTCGACTTGACCCGCGCCAGCTCCTCCTTGGCGCCCTGCACCTCGCCCCAGCGGCACATCAGCGCCGCGAGGTTGGCGTGGGCCTTCTCGTCGCGCCCGTCGAGATCGATGGCCTTGCGCAGCGCGATTCGCGCCAGATCCGGCTCTCCCAGCCTGGAAAGGATGAAGCCCAGCGCCCCATGCCCGGCGCCGCGATTCTCGTCCACCTCGAGGAGCCGTCCATAGACCAGCCGGGCGCGGCGCAGGTCGCCAGCCTCGAGATAGGCCCGACCCATCCCCTCGAGCGCCACGGTGTCGGCGTTGTTCTTCTCCAGCGCGGCGCGGAAGGCCTTGAGCCGGTCGGCGGACAGGGCGGCCACCCCCGGAGGCACGGGCAGCTTGGGGTTGATGTCCTTGTGGGTATGGCAGCCCAGGGCGAAGGGCGTGTACACCTCGAGCTCACGAGCCTTCTTGACGCAGGTGTCGAAGGCCTCCTCGGCGCCCTTGCGCAGCTCCTCGGACTGCTTGGCCAGCGCCTGGCGGACCTCGACCTTCTGCTTCTCGGTCAGCCCCGGCGGGTCGGGCATGGTCAGCAGGCCCTCGGCGAGCATGGAGAGCGACTGGCCCAAGCGGAACATGCCGGCGATGGCCCAGTCGCCGCCCATCTGCGCGGCGGAGGTATAGGCCTGCTGCAGCAGCTCGAGCATGGGGGCCTTCTTGTCGATCTCCGCGGCCTCGCGGAACTGGCGGAAGACCGCCTCGCCCCATAGGAAGTAGACCTGGGCCAGCGCCTCGGGATCGGTCGAGGCGCTGCCCTGGATGGCGCGGCCGGCAGCCACGATCCGCGCCTCGGCCTCGGCAGCCCGGTTCTGCTCGAGCAGAGCCTGGCCCAGCACCGCGGCGGCCTTGGCCGAGGTGGGGTC
>JACRCT010000286.1 GCA_016218885.1 Deltaproteobacteria bacterium
GGCGCTGTCGGAGAAGTCGCGAGCGGAGATGGGCTCGCGGAAGAGCGCGAACTCGCTCGAGGCGGCGTTCTCGTGGGCGGTGATGGCGAAGGGCGCGAACGCCTCACGCGAGCAGCCGGTCTCGTGCATGTAGCGGCGCATGATCAGCGCCGCCATGGCCGGGAAGGAGAACCCCATTCCGGCCTCGGTGTCCTGGTCGGAGGCGGTGGCCAGAGCCAAGGTCACCTCGTCGGCAGGGGCATCGGTCATCTTCTCGACGCCCAGACCGAGCGCGACCTCGTGCTCCCCCGAAGCGACCGCCAGCACCGCTGCGCGCACCGCAGCGCCGCCCGAGGCGCACGCCGCCGCCACGCCCCAGGCCTCGGCAGGCAAGAGCCCAGCGGCGCCGGCGATGAGCGTCCCCAGGTTGTCCTGGCCCGCCAGCCGGCTGGCGAGCATGTTGCCCACCAGGAGGCAGTCGACCCGCTCGGTGTGCGCGTCGGACAACGCGGCGCGCACCGCCCGGGTCCCCAGCTCACGCAGCCCCAGATCCCAATGCTCGCGCACCGGCACCTGCCCGACCCCGATGATGTAGACGTCCCTCATGACTCGCGCACCTTTCCTCGCAGCCTCAGGTAGTGGCCGTAGCCCGGCAACGCCTTGCGGCGGTCGAGCCAGACCTGGACCGGCACCCCCGTCTTCTGGGCCTCGACGATCCGCTCGGTGACCTTGAAGGAGAAGGCGTCGCTCCCCGCGCCCGAGCCGTAGGAGCAGAAGAAGATCCGCTCGCCGGGCCGGGCGATGTCGAGCACCGCCGCTAGGCCCAACAGCGACGACCCGGCATAGGTGTTGCCCACCCGCGGTGCGACCAGGCCGGTGACGAGCTGGGCCTTCTTGAACCCCAGCTCACGTCCGGCACGCTCGGGGAACTTGGGCACCGGCTGATGGAAGACGGCGTGGGCGAAGTCCTCGGCCTTGGCTCCGAGCTCGGCCAAGAGCTTTCGCGAAGCCGCCAGCGTGTGCTGGAAGTAGGCCGGCTCGCCGGTGAAACGCCCCCCGTGCTGCGGGTAGTGGGCCGTCTCGCGGCGGAAGAAGTCCGGGGTGTCGGTCACGTGGGAGAGCGAGGCCTCCACCGTGGCCAACGACTGCTCCGCCGGGGCGAACAGGAAGGCGCCTCCGCCGCAGCCGGCGGTGTACTCCAGCGCATCGTTGGGGCGCGACTGGGCGGCGTCCATGCCGATGGCCAGCGCCCCGCCCACCATCCCCGAACCGACGAAGGCCACCGCGGCCTGCATCGCCTCCGAGCCCGCCTTGCAAGCGAACTCCATGTCCGCGGCGACGACGTGCGGGGTGAGCCCCAGCGCCTCGGCCACCAGGGTCGCAGTCGGCTTGACCGCGTAGGGCTTGGACTCGGTGCCCACCCAGACCGCGCCGATCGCCTCGGGGTCTACCTTGGAGCGAGCCAGCGCGGTGCGCCCGGCCTCGATGGCCATGGTCACCACGTCCTCGTCCAATCCGCACACCGACTTCTCAGCCACCGCCGGGGCGCGCGCACCCTTGGAACGCCAGACCGAAGAGATGTCCTCGGTCTTGATGCGGTAGCGCGGGACATAGGCTCCGTACCCGGCGATTCCCACCGCTCGTTGCGGTCTCATGTATGAACTCCTCCCTCTGTGCTCTTCATGTCCTGGTTCGCTCTCTGCCCAGCGCCGCCGAGCCCGCCCGGGGCGTGGGCGAGGGCAGCACGGGCACTCCCGCGTTCACGTCGGCGCGCAGCTGGGTCATCAGCGCCGCCACCTTGAGCCTGCCGATCTTGCTGCCCGGACCATTTCGCTCCAGCTCGTCCAGCGAGGCGAAGGCCAGTAGCACGGGAAGGGCGGTGAATTCCACGATTCCCCTCGGCGCCCCGGCGCGCTGCAGCTCGAGCACGTACTCGCTGGCCACGCCCAGATCGCCTCGGGCGACTGCGAAGATCTCCTGGCGCGGCACGCTCCGCGGCAGATAGGTCCGGCCCTCCCGCGCATCGGAGTCGCTGTCCTTGAGGATGTTCACCAGCTGCAACCCCTCGCCAAACACCGCCTCCCGCTCGTTGAGCTGCGGCAGCACCCGCGCCAGCTGCGGGGCAGCGTCGACGAAGAGCTCGGTGAGCAGCTCCCCGACGATGCCCGCCACGACGTAGCAATAGCGGCGCAGATCATCGACGTCGGCGAGCTGCAAGCTTCCCTGCTCGTCGCTGCGCTCGACGAAGCGGGCCATGCCCTCGGCGGTGCGCACCACGTGCTTGACGATCGCCTCGCGGCGGGCGGGGACGAAGCGCGCCAGCTCGGCGAGGACCGCCGGGAACTCTCCCAGGAGCTCGAGGTAGCTCTCGTCGTCGCAGGGGCGCTCGGACACCCAGCGTCGCGCCAGGCTCTCCGCGCGCTGGGCGTCGCTCCGCCGCACCAGCTCGGCGAACTCGGCGAGCGCCACGAGCCGGGCTTGCCTTGGCCAGCGCGCCCCGTCCTCGAAGGTGTCCGCGATGCGGAACAGGAGATAGGCCACGCCCACCTCCTGCCGCGGCGGCTCCTCCAGAAGCGGGATGGAGAGCGCAAACGTCCGGCTCGTCTTCAACAGCAGGCGCTGCAAATCCGCCATTCCAGCTCCTCGACCAGGTCCCACGGCGCGCGGGGGCGGCAGCCCCGTGCAAGCCCCGGGCCGTCGACCGCCCACCAGGGATTCCATTTGGGCAGCCGGTCCGGCAGCGCCCGCGCAAGCGTTCGATACCGCGCAGAGGGGCGACATCGCACGCACATTCGACCGGTCCGGGGAGCGGTGGTCCTGCTCGCCTCTCAACCAGGATTCGTGGCATCCAAGTTGCCTGGGGCCGGCGGCATGACGAAGCCCCAGGATGCCGACCCCACCGCGCGCCGCAAGGATGCCCACCTCGATCTCTGTCTGCGCCCGGAGGTGGAGCCTGAAGGCGCGCGCACGCTCCTCGACGAGGTCCACCTCATCCACAACGCCTTGCCCGAGCTCGCCGAGCCCGAGCTCGATCTCTCGGCGCGCTTCCTGGGAAAGCCGCTGCGCGCCCCACTGCTGATCTTGGGTATGACCGGTGGCACCCCTCGCGGCGGCGAGCTCAATCGGGCGCTCGCCGCCATCGCCGAGCGCCTGGGAGTGGCCTTCGGCTTGGGGAGCCAGCGGGCCATGCTCGAGCGCCCCTCGGCCCGCGACACCTATTCGGTCCGAGAGGTCGCGCCGACCGTGCCGGTGCTGGGGAACATCGGCATCGCCCAAGCCATTGCGCTGGGCCCCGGACGCGTCCGCGACCTCATGGAGTCCATCGGCGCCGACGGCCTCGCCCTGCACCTGAACGCGGCCCAGGAGATGGCTCAGCCGGAGGGCGACCGCGACTTCCGTGGCGCTCTCGAGGCGATCGCCCGCCTCGCCGATGTGCTGGGGCCCAAGCTCGTGGTCAAGGAGACCGGCTGCGGGATCTCCCCTGCCACCTGCGCGAGGCTCGTCGAGCGCGGAGTGAGCTGCGTGGATCTCTCCGGCGCGGGAGGCACCTCCTGGGTGTCGGTGGAGATCCTGCGCGGCGGGCGCCCGGGGGCGCAGCCCTTTGCCACCTGGGGCATCCCCACCGCCGCGGCCGTGCTGGGCGCGCGACGCCGAGTGGGAGGAGCCCCGACGCTGATCGCCTCGGGGGGAATCCGCGACGGGCTGCAGGCGGCCAAGGCCCTGGCGCTGGGGGCGGACCTGGTCGGCGTCGCCCTGCCCGCGCTCCGCGCCCACGAGGACGGCGGGAGCGAAGGGGCGCAAGCCTCCTTGATGGCGATCGTCGACGGCCTGCGGATGGCCCTGCTGCTGACCGGCTGCCGGACCCCGGCGCAGCTCCGGGACGTCCCGCGCGTCATGGGCCCCGACCTCGCGCGTTGGCTCGAGGTCCTCTGAATTCGGCGCTGGGGCGCTCGACGGCGGGCTCCAGATGATCGACAAAGGCGTGTTCCAAGGAGAGCAAGACCATGACCACCAAGGCCTCAGACGAGCGGACGCGCGCCCCCACCTCCAGGCTCCCGGGCTTCTACAAGCTGCCCATGGGCGAGCGCGTGGAGGCGCTGGGCCGCCTGGTCGAGCTCTCGGAGCAGGACAGGAAGGTGCTCGCCGCCCAGGGTGCGCTGTCGCATGAGATCGCCAATCGGATGATCGAGAACGCGGTGGCGACCTTCGAGCTGCCGATGGGCATCGGCCTCAACTTCTGCATCGACGGCCAGGACTACCTCGTGCCCATGGCAATCGAGGAGCCATCGGTGGTGGCGGCGGTCTCCAACGCCGCCAAAATCGTCCGCGAAGCCGGTGGCTTCACCACCGACTCTGATCCTCCGCTGATGATCGGCCAGGTGCAGATCACCCAGTACGGAGACCCCGAGAAAGCGCGCCAGGCGCTGCTCGGAGCAGGCGAGGAGATCCTGGCGCTCGCCAACAGCTTCCACGCCGACGTGGTGGCGCTGGGCGGCGGGGCAAGAGAGATCGACGTTCGTGTGCTCCCTGCGCCCGAAGGACCGCGGGGGGAGCCGTTGCTCGTCCTCCAGCTGGTCGCGGACGTGCGCGACGCCATGGGAGCCAACATCGTCAACACCATGGCCGAGGGCGTGGCTCCGCTGGTGGAGCAGCTCACTGGCGGCAAGGTGTTCCTGCGCATCCTGTCCAACTTGTGCGACCGGCGCCTGGCACGGGCGACCTGCCGAATCCCCGTGCAGTCCATGGCCGACAGCGGGCTGAGCGGCGAGCAGGTCTGCGAGGGAATCGTCCAGGCCTCGCGCTTCGCCGAGGCCGATCCCTACCGGGCGGCCACGCACAACAAGGGCGTGATGAACGGCATCGACGCAGTGGCGATCGCCACCGGCAACGACTGGCGCGCCATCGAAGCCGGGGTGCACGCCTTCGCCTGCCGCTCGGGCCGGTACTCCCCCCTCTCGGTGTGGCGGGTCGAGGAAGAGCACCTGGTGGGCCGCATCGAGGTCCCGCTCGCGGTAGGCATCGTTGGTGGCCCCATCCGCGTCCATCCCACCGCCAAGCTCGCGCTTCGCCTTCTGGGGGTCCGCACCGGCCAGGAGCTGGCCCGGGTGATGGCCGCGGTGGGGCTGGCCCAGAACATGGCCGCCATCCGCGCGCTGGGAACCGTCGGCATCCAACGCGGACACATGGCCCTGCACGCGCGGAGCGTGGCGGTGACCGCCGGAGCCCGCGGGACCTGGGTCGAGAAGATCGCGGA
>JACRCT010000287.1 GCA_016218885.1 Deltaproteobacteria bacterium
CTGCGGGTGGAGCGGCCGGGCTCGGTGACCTTCGGGCAGCTGATTGAGGTGGGCGGCACTGACGAGACCACCGTCCAGGTGCGCCTGACCTCGACGCCCGAGTACGCAGCGCTGGAGAGCTCGCTGGATCGCGTGGTGGACGAGCTCGAGCGGGGCGAGGGCCAGACCGAGACGATGAAGCTGGGCAGCAGGCTCAAGGTCGATCGCGCCATCGTGGGGCTGGTTCGCAGCAGCGAGACACGGGTGATGCTCGATTGCGTGGTGGTCGACTTCCAGGGCAAACGCAGGCTGGCGCGGCAGAAGCGCAATTTCCAGGGCGAGGAGTACGGCGAGCTCGAGCGCGAGGTCATGCGCTTCGGCAACGCGCTGCTCGCGGAGGGAGAGAAGGGCAAGGAGGTGGTCAAGGAGTCCACCGACCCCCTCGATGGCCGCTCCGGGCTCGAAGACTGGGACGAGGAGGGCAGTGGCTCCTCCGGCGCGTCTTCGGGAGAGGGCGATCAGGACAGGTCCAAGGAGAGGCCCAGGACCAAGAAGAAGAAGAGCAACCCCGAGAGCGAGTCGGGCCAGGGGGACTGATGGGCTCGGGCTCGACCTGCGGCTGACAG
The DNA here is from genome assembly GCA_016218885.1 of Deltaproteobacteria bacterium. GTDB lineage: Bacteria > Myxococcota > Myxococcia > Myxococcales > UBA5297 > JACRCT01. The sequence continues at coordinate 606 of JACRCT010000287.1, forward strand.
CTCGCAACGGATGGCTCCGAACGGGCGTCGCGTCCGGCGGGCCAGGCGCCTAGAATCTCCCGCTTCCTCGAGAAGCGATCGGAGCTTCGATGCGCCCAGCACTCGCCTTCCTCCTCCTCAGCGTCCTGCCCTCGGTCGCGGCAGCCCAGACTTCAGCCCTCCGCGAGCAGTATCAGACCGATGGCGTCGCGCTGCCCCCGACCGGCGTCGCCCTGGTCGACGAGGTCACCGCTGCGGAGATCAATCCGGCGGGCGTGGCCCTCCTGGGCAAGCCGCAGCTTTTCTACCTGCATGAGCGCAGCCTGCGCGCAGACCGGGTGATCGACGCGGCCTTCGTGGGCACCGGGCTCTTCGGGTGGGGCGGGTTGAGCCTGGGCATGCAGTGGGTCCGACCGCGCGGGCTCTCCGACTACCGCAAGACGACTTGGACCCTGGGCATTGGCAATGAGATCGTCGCCCTCGGCGCCAGCTACAACGACTTCTCGTCCGATCAGGCCGGCTTGGATCGGCTCGCGAGCTGGGACGCGGGGCTGACCGTGCGTCCCTGGCGCTATCTCTCTCTCGGTGCCGCAGCGCGGGATTTCGACGGCCCGACCGTCGATGGGGTGCAGCTGCCCCGCCGCTACGACCTCGGGTTCGCGCTTCGTCCCTTCACCGACCGCATCGCGCTCTCCGGAGACTTCCTCATCGACGATCAGAGGGGGCTGCCCGGCTCGAGCCTCAGCTTCGCGGCGCAGGCCGAGCCGGTGCCCGGGCTGGTGGTCAGCGGCGGGCTCGCGGTCGGCCTGCACACGGACGAGGTGATCGGTCAGGTCGCCCTCACGCTCAACACCCCCTATGTCGGCGCGACCTGGTCCGGCGGGGCTGGCAGCGACGTTTCGGACAATTGGAGCCAGCTCGTGCAGCTGCGCCTCTCGGCGGAGCGCTACCGGCCGCTCCCTCTTGCCCGCGACCAGGTCCTGGTGCTCGACATCCCGCAGCGTCTCTCACCACCGAGCGGCGGGCTGCTCTCGTTGCTCACCCCCTCCAAGCGCGAGCCGTACCTCGAGCTGCTGGCCGCTATCGAGCGGATACGCAAGGACCCGGGCGTGGCGGGCGTGCTGATCAAGGTCAGCGAGCTGCCCGACGTCGGTCCGGCGCGCGTCGAGGAGCTGCGCCAGGCCCTCGTCTCGCTGCGCTCCAGCGGCAAACGGCTGTGGGCGCTCTTCATGGACGGCGGCGACAACGAATACCTGCTGGCCACCGCCGCGGAGCGCATCTGGGCGGTCCCCCAGGCGACCTTCCAGGTCAACGGCTACTCGACGACCGCGACCTTCCTCGCGGCCACGCTGGCGGGGCTGGGCGTGAAGGTCGATGTGGCCCGGGTGGGCGAGTACAAGACCGCCCCCGACTCCTTCACGCGCACCAGCATGAGCCCTGAGGAGCGGGAGATGCTCGATGCCTGGCTCGACGGGCTCTACCGGCGCTCGCTGGCCACCATCGAGAAGGCGCGCTCGCTGGGAACCGACCCGCTCAGGGCGACGCTCGATCGGGGCATCCTCACCGCGGGTGGCGCCAAGGAGGCCGGCCTCATCGACGAGATCGTCTACCCCGACGAGCTGCAGAAGATGCTCGAGAACGGCCATGGCCGGTCGCTCGACCTGGTGGGCGAGGAGACCAAGGAGGTCGCCTGGCCGCGTCGCTGGGGCGCTCGGCCGCGCATCGCCATCGTCAACGTCGAGGGGCTGATCGCCGAGGGCAAGTCGCGCTCCGACCCCTTCGGGCTGACCCGGGTCGCCGGCGCCGAATCGGCGCTGCGCGAGCTGCAGATGGCGGTGGACGATCCCCTCACCAAGGCGATCGTCGTGCGCGTCGACTCCACCGGCGGAAGCGGGGCCGCCAGCGACCTGGTTTGGCGCGCCATCCGCAAGGTGCGCGAGTTCAAGCCCGTGGTGGTCTCGATGGGCGACTATGCGGCGAGCGGCGGCTACTACATCGCCATGGCCGGTGAGCGGGTCTTCGCCGAGCCGTCCACCCTCACCGGCTCGATCGGCGTGTTCGCGCTCAAGCCGGATCTGAGCGGCCTGC
>JACRCT010000283.1 GCA_016218885.1 Deltaproteobacteria bacterium
AGCGCCAGTCGGAGTGCGACGGCGGATGCCACGAGGCGGCGGTCATCGTCTCGGGCTCCCTCTGGGCCTGTGACCCTGCGGTCGCTGCGCTGAGCAGCGAGAGTCGCACCCCACAGAGTGCTCACCAAGGACGCTCAGCGCCGGCGTCGTTCACCCGATGGGGTCGGTGAACCTCGGCTGACGGCCCTCGAGCCGGTATCATCGGCGCCGATGGCTGCGACGCCGGCGCCCTCTTCGCGATCGGCCGCTTCGGGCGTCGGTACCCGCAGGGCCTGTACGAGTTCGGGCCGCTGCAGGCCTACGTCACCTCCGGCGTCGGCGTCGAGGACTCGTTCCCGATGCGCTTCGGGGTCCGGCCGGAGATCGTCGTGCTCGACCTGGTGCCGGTCGGGTCGTCGCCGCGGTGACAGTCCGGGGTTTGCGTCCGAGCCGCGCTCGTGAGCGAGCGGGTGCGCCGCGACAGTTGCGAGGGAGCGGAAGCGTGTTGGGGAAGGCCCTCACCCGGCGGGCTTCCTGACGCACGCCGCCGACCTCTCCCCGACGGTGCGGGCGGACGCTTCGCTTCCGCCCGCACCTGGGAGAGGTTGGGTTGCGTGGCTGGAGCCCACAAATCCATGCCATGACAGGTTTGCGAACAAAGGCCCGAGCTGGTTGAAGATGAGAACCCCTCTCCGAAGGGAGTGAAACGACCGATGGAAGAGGGGACAGGGGTGAGGGCCCTCGCATCCACCACGACCGCAGTCCTGTATGCAGCTCCGTGCCCTAGGCTGGTTCTCCTCCACGCTCGCCCTTGCCCCGCCTCTTGGGCAGCGCCTCCTCCAGCATCCCCAGGTAGTCGATGGCCACCGGCGGAGGAGGCGGCGGCAGCGCGCCCAACGCCGCCACCCGCTGGGCGAAGGCGCTGAGGATGTCCGGCGCCGGCCGCAGCACGCTCGCCAGCTCGCGGTCCCCGGCCAGCACCTGCGCGACGGCGTCGATCATGCTCGCCACGGGGAGCCCGCGCCGCGCCAGGTCCTGCAGCGAGTTGCCTAGCGCCAGCAGGCTGTAGCCGTAGTGCGCCACCATCTCCACCGCCACCCGCGCCACCGACACCGGCCCGAGGTGCCCGTCGGCCATCAGCACCAGCGCCGCCTGGAAGGAGTTGAAGACCGGCACCAGCCGCGGGCCGTAGCGCCGGAAGTGGATGGGAGGCGTGCGCCGGTCGAGGTGGATGAAGATCCGCCCCACCGCGTCGGTGCGCTCGATGGCCCGCAGCGCCTCCAAGGCCCGCATCGCCTGGTCCTCGTAGGTCCCGCAGGCCTCCAGCAGCGCGAAGAGGGTGTCCTCCTCCACCGCGCCGGACAGGAGGTCGGCATAGAGCGAATAGATGAAGGCGTCCGACTCGGCGTCGTCGCCGAACAGCGTCTCGCTGGCCTCCGCGGGGGTCTGGGCCCGGCTCTCGAGCAGCGCGGGGAGCTTGTAGCCCACCTGGTCGCGCAGGGCGCGGAAGCGGCCGCGCAGCATGTTCGAGAGATTGGGCTTGAGCACCATCTCGTCCCAGGCGTTGCCGTCCAGGCGCAGCTTCTCGATCAGCACCGAGCGCATCTGCCGCGGGCTGCCGGAGATGATGCAGGTGCGGCTGGGCTGCAGCACGCCGTGGGCCCGCAGCTCGCGCATCAGCGCCGCGGTTCCGGGGACGTTGACCTTCTCCTTCGCCTTCTCGAACGCCGTGCGCAGCAGGTCACGCAGGGTGTCGAACTCGGTGCGCAGATAGGTCTTGTCCAGGTCCCAGCGGTAGACGTGCCGGACCGGCGGGGGATCGATGCGGTCCAGCAGCGCCATGCTCCAACCCTACCCTGCCACGCCCTGCTCGCGGGCATCGGCGTCGCGAGCCTGCTCGATGCCCTGGGCGATGTGCCCCAAGAGCCCGCTCCCCGCCGCCTTCGCCGCCACCTTGCAGGCGTTCACGATGGCCCGCTCGCCCGACCGGCCGTGCGCCTTGATGACCAGCCGATCGAACCCCAGGATGGGCGCCCCTCCGTACTGCTGCCAGTCGGTCAGCGCCTTGAGCCGCTTCACGCCCCCGGCGAGCATCGCCAGCCCCGCCCGCCAGAGCAGCTTGCGCTTGTAGGCATAGCGCGCGAGCGCCACCACCGTCTCGTTGACCCCCTCGAGCATCTTGAGCGCCACGTTGCCGGTGAACCCGTCGCAGACCACCACGTCCGCGGTCCCCTTGGGGATGTCCACGCCCTCGACGTTGCCCAGGAAGTTGAGGCCGGGGTGCAGCCTCAGCCGCGCGTGCGCCTCGACCACCTGCCGGGGCCCTTTCATGGGCTCCGCCCCGTTGGAGAGCAGCGCCACCGAGGGCGACGGGTTGCGGCTGATGACCCGCGCGTAGGCCGAGCCCATCACCGCGAAGGCCACCAGATCGTCGGCGGTGCACTCCACCGTGGCGCCGACGTCGAGCATCAGCGAGAAGGGGTCCCTCTGGCCGCCGCGGACCCGCTGGGTGGGATAGACCGCGGCCAGCGCGGCGCGGCGGATGCCCGGGAGCAGCCCGAAGCTTCTGGCGCAGGCGAGCACCGCCGCCCCGGTGTTGCCCGCGGTCACCAGCGCGTCCGCCTGGCCGGCGGCAACCATGCGCGCCGCCACCAGCAGCGAGGCATCGGGCTTGCCGGCCAAGGCCTCTCGCGGGTTCTCGTCCATGGAGATGGCGTGCGCGGCGTGCTGCACCGACAGGCGCTCCGGGTCGTGGCGCGTGCGCTCGAGGATCGCGCTGATGCGCGCGACGTCGCCGACGAGGGTCAGCTGGAGGCGTGGAGCGCTGAGCGACAGGCGCGCCGCGCCGGCCACCACGGCCTCGGGCGCGTGGTCTCCGCCCATCGCGTCCAGGGCGATCTGGACCGGGGCCGAGTCGGGAGAGATGGCGGCGGGTGGCGGCATCGGGGTCGGGTCTGAAGCGAGGTTGTAACAGCGCACACTCGCGCGGATCGGCCCCGATTTCACGACGCAGCGCGGCAGCCGTCCGGAGGTAGACAGTGGGCCAGGCAGGCGGGACTCAGCAGAAGGTGACGAGCCATCACCTCCCGTCCTTCCTCCTGGGGGAGCGGGCGTCTCGCCTCAGCGGCCCTTCGGGCGCCCTACCGGCTCCGGAAATCGGAGTAGTAGGCCTCGGCGATCATCTGTGCCTTGGCGATGTCCTCCGGGTCCCCCACCGTGCCATCGAGGATCACCCGATCGCCCATGACCTTGGCGGTCGCCCCGCTCAGCCCCTGCTTCCTGAGCTCGGCGTTGATCATCCCCGCCACGATGTGCAAGGCGCGCGGGTTGAGCTTCGCCAGCACCTTCACGTTGGGCTGGTCGGCGACCAGCGTCCTGAGGCGGTTGTAGTCCTCCACCGTGTCCAGCTCGCCGTCGATCACCAGCTTGTCGCCAAAGACCTCGGCCTTGAGCGTGGGATCCACCTTCTCCTTCACCAGCTTCGCCAGCTCGGTGAACTTGCCGTCATCCACGTAGATCATCCTGGCCACGGGCTTGGCGCTCCCCTTTACCCAGAGGGTCAGGCTCGTCTTGCCCTTCTTCTTTCCGAGCACGAGCATCTCGCTGGCCCCGGTGACGGTGACGTCCGCGACCTCCTGATTGCCGAGCGCGATCTTCAGCAGGCCGGGAACCTTCACCACCTCCTGCATCCCCGGGCTCACGCGGATGGGGCCCTCGGCGGGCTCGGCACACAGCACCACGGCCAACAGGACGGCGTAGCTCATCGAAACGCTCCTGGCCTGCTCGGCCATCGCTCCCGTGTTTTGGTTCTCGCCCCCGATCAGCGCCTTGTTGCGGCCATTCGACCGATTGCGGCTGGAGAGCACCCCCTCAGGAATCCGCGATCGACGTCGGACCTTCACTGCCATTGGCGTACGGTCGCTCCCTCTTTTCGCGCACTTGACCTAGGGTTCAACCTTTGCAGCGACACCGCCGCTTTCCTTGTTGCCTGGCTGGCTTGTGCGCTCAGGAGCTCGAACCATGTTGGAGCAGCCCATTCCCTACCGCCCCCACTACTGCGTGTGGGAGCTGACCCTCGCCTGCAACCTGCGCTGCGGCCACTGCGGCTCCAGCGCCGGCGCTCCCCGCCCCGAGGAGCTCGACACCGCGCAGTGCGTGGACGTCGTGAACCAGCTGGCGGACCTGGAGTGCCGGCTCATCACGCTCTCCGGCGGCGAGCCGACGCTGCGCTCGGACTGGGAGGAGATCGCGCGGGCCGCGGTCGCTCGGGGCGTGACGGTGAACATGGTCAGCAACGGCACCACCATCACCGCCGAGCTGGCGGGCCGTATGGCCACCTCGGGGCTGGCCAACGTGGGCATCTCCATCGACGGCCCGCAGCGCATTCACGACGAGGTCCGCGGCCAAGGCACCTTCCAGCGCACCGCTCAGGGAATGATGCAGCTCCAACGCGCCGGGGTGCGCACCGCGGTCCTCACCCACCTCGACCAGAGCACTGCCGCCTGCCTTCCCGAGATCCACCAGCTGGCGGTCGACCTGGGCGCCGTGGCGTGGCGCGTCCAGCTCGGCAAGCCCATGGGCCGGCTCTGCGAGAACCGCCACAAGCTGCTGCGCCCGGAGGACCTGCTGACCGTGCTGCCCACCATCGCGCGCCTCAAGCAGAGCTCGCCGATCTGGGTCGATGTCGGCGACTCCATCGGCTACTTCGGGCCCTACGAGAAGACGCTGCGCCGCTCGGCCTGGGGCAACATGCGCGATCAGTGGACCGGCTGCCAGGCCGGCCGCTTCGCCATCGGCATCGAGAGCGACGGCGGGGTCAAGGGCTGCCTCTCACTGCAGGCCCGTCTCGATGGCTGCGAGGGTGGCCGCGACCCCTTCCGCGAGGGCGATCTGCGCACGCAGCGCCTGGCGGAGATCTGGTTCGCCTCCGGCGCCTTCGCCTTCAACCGCGAGCAGGACCTCGAGAAGCTCAGCGGGGCCTGCCGGGGCTGCCGCCACCAGACCTCCTGCCGCGGTGGAGCCAAGTGCGTGGCGGCGGCGTTCACCGGGGCGCTCACCGAGGACCCGTACTGCTACCACCGCGTGGCCCGGCTCGCCTCCCGGAGGGTGCGAGTGGCGCAGGAGGTGCGCCGCGGCGCTGCGGCGGCGCTGTTCAGCTTGGGAGTGGGCGTCACCCTCGGCGGCTGCCTCGCGCCTGTCGGTCCCGAGCAACCCGAGCCCGGCGCCGACGCCTCGTAGACGACGCCGCCCCATCCTGACGCGGCGCAGCCGGGTTCGGATGCGGCGGCGATACCGCAGCCTGGTACCGATGCGGCCGTGCCCGACCCCTGCGAGCCGCCCTGCCCGTCCTGCGACTATGGCGTGCTGCCACCACAGTGCCTTGCCGACGCGGGGCAGGCGCCTGGCCTCGACGCGGGGGCGGATCTCTGCGCCAACGTCTGCTGCGACTGCGACTACGGCGTGCCACCCCCTGCCGAGTGCTGCCAGCCCACGGTGCCGCCGGACGCGGGGACCGATCCCTGCGCCAACGTGTGCTGCGAGTGCGAGTACGGCGTGCCTCCGCCGCCGGAGTGCTGCGGCAAATAGACGCGCCCGGACCTCACTCCCGCTCCTGAGCGCAAGTCCCCTCGCTCACCAGGGACGAGGGGACGGAAATCGCGACTCATGGGCGCGAGCCAGGAGCTGCGGCCTTCCGCTCTACCTGCGTCGCTGCTTGACCTCGTTGTCAGAGCCGGCCTTCGAGATCTTCGGCTTGGCGGTCCCCGGCCCTCTGGCCCAGGTCACCTTGTTGGCGTTGCCCACGACCTCGATATCCGCCGCCACGTCGAGGTCCACCACGTTGTCGTTGCCGCTCACCTCGACTCGGCCACACTCGCCACGAAGGGTGACCTTCAGGTCGTTGCCGGAGACGTCGACGTCGCGGCCGGCGCAGTCCTCGTCGTGCTTCTCGTCGTTGCCGGAGATCGAGAGCGGCTCCAGCGCGCGGGCGGGGGCTCGCTGGTGCTCGGGCTTTCGGGCGTTGCCGTGCGAGTGCGAGTGCGTCTTCACGCTCACCCCGCCAGCGGAGGTGTCGACCTGCGTGGCCCCCGCCTTGACCTTGACGCGGTTTCCCTGCCCGTCGTCGACGTCCACCTGGCCGGCCCCATCGGTCGCGGTGACACGGGCTCCCTGGCTCAGGTCGACGTCGACCGTGTTCACTCCGTCGGAGACCTTGATCCGGTTGCCTTGGACTGTCGCGGACGACTGTCCCAGGGCCGCCAGGCCCCAGAAGCTGAAGGCGATGGCCGAGGAGAGAGCGAGGCTTGTCTGGGTCTTCATGGGAGGCTCCTTGCGCGAAATGAGCTGCGATTGTGGCAGAAGAGGGCGCGCTCGCACCACCATCGATCGAGTGAGGCCAGAGCCTAGCGGTTTGGCTCCGCGGTGGGGTACGTGAGACAACGAGGTCTCCTTGCGCGAAGGGGATACGCCGCATGGCCGCCGACCGTCGCAGCGCGATCCTCGTCTGCGTCCATCTTTCACTGACCGGATGTGCGGTCCCCACGCTCGATCTGACCGGGAAGGCCTGTGACGCCGCTCACCCCTGCGTCGCCGGCTTCGAATGCGTTTCGGGATCTTGCGTGAGCAGTGCGGCCACCGACGGCGGGTCGCTCGAATGCGACGCCGGGCTTGGGGCCTGCACGCCTTCCACGACGCAGGCCTGCGGCACGGACATCGGTGAGTGCCAGGCCGGGAGCCAGACCTGCAGCAGCGACGGGCAATGGGGCACGTGCGTGGGCTCGGTCGGACCGGCCGGCGAGGTCTGCGACGGCAAGGACAACGACTGCAACGGCGGCACCGACGAGTGGCAGAGCCTAAGCACGTCGCTATGCCCACTGCAGCTCGGCGTCTGCGCTGGGAGCATCCAGAGCTGCTGGGCGGGCGAGGAGCAGCCCTGCGATGAGTTCAGCTACGGGGAGAGCTATGAAGCGGATAGGGAGCGGTCCTGCGACGCCCTGGACAACGACTGCGACGGCCAGACCGACGAGGGGCTGGACGACGACGCCGACGGCTGGGGCGTCGTCGTGCGGTGCACGGCG
>JACRCT010000294.1 GCA_016218885.1 Deltaproteobacteria bacterium
AGTCACCGGGCTCGCCCAGCAGCTGCACGGACGCGCCCGCCGGGGCAGCCGGCCGTTCGAGGTGAATCCCGCGAGGCGACCCCCCCATCGCTACTTGGGGACCACCGGGAAGACGTAGTTGGTGTTGGCGCCGCTTGGGTTGTCCCAGGCTTCTCTGATCACGCTCTCCTGCCCGTCGGAGTACCACCTCTGATTCACGTTCGAATAGGGCGTGTAGTCAGCGACCAGGATGGCCTTCACGTGGCCATAGAACAGCAGCTGGTTCGCGATGGCGGGGAGGTCGACGGTCCCCTCGTAGCTCGTTCGTTCAGACTGCAGGATCCGGCCGTTGCTGACCGCCACCAGCTCCTGCTCGGGGTTGAACGTCCCTCCACCGTCGAGCGAGATGCCGGCGTAGACCTCGTAGCGCAGCTTGCCGAAGATGGGCGCCACGTACTGCCCGAAGCGGCCGTGGAACATCGCCGTGCCGATCTGGGTGTTCAGGTTCGCCTTGTCCACCAGAAGGTCGAGACGCCAGTCCGAGTAGGCGAGCCGGACCTGGGCTCCCTGGAGAATGGGGCCGCGCTCGATGACGCGCTCGCGCTTCGTGCTTCCCTGCGTGTCGAGAAGGATGGTGCGCACCATCGGGTCGCCGCCAAAGACCGCGGTGTCCGCGATCTGCGACGCGTCGATGGTCACCGAGACTGCGGGGTCAGCGAGGTCGGTGATGGTCAGCGAGAGATCGAGCGCCCACTCCGCCGTCGGGATCCAGACCGAGGAGATGACCGCCACCATCGCGAAGCTCGTGTCCTCCCAGCGGGAGATCGCCCGTGAAGCAGGCGCGAGCGGGCCCTGCACGCCCTGGTTCACGTAGTCGACGACGGCCACCAGCTGCTGAAGTCGAGCATCGGCAGGAATGGGCTCGCTCGGATGGAGCGTCTCCCAGAGCATCCAGGCGGGAATCCGGAGATCGACCAGGTCGGTGGTGCGCAGAAACTCGTCTGGGTTGGTGCTGCTCTGGGCGAGGACGTAGGAGCCCGGCACGCCGTACTGCAGTTCATAGGCGAGGTGCGCGGGAACCGGCACCTCGACCGTAGCTTCGACCTGGTTGTCGTCGCGGTTGCCGGCCAGGTCCCGCGCCCGGACCACGAAGTAGGCCGTGGTTCCCTCGGCAAGGCCTGCGATTTCGACCTCGAGCGCTCCGGGCGCGGTGGTCGAGAGGACCGCGAAGGGCGAGGCGAGGCACTCGCCGGCAACGTTTGCCTGGCACACGTCGTAGACGATGCTTTGAGCTGCGCAGAGCTGATCGCTGGCCGCGCTCCAGGTGAGCGTGGCCGAGTCGGGCCCGGAGAGCGTCGCGGCGGCGATGCCGGCGAACGTCGGGGCCTGGCGATCGAGCGTGAAGCTCGCCTGGGCACGCGGGCTTTGGAGGTTGCCCGCCCCGTCGGTCGCCTGGGAGTGCACAGTGTAGAGGCCGTCCTGGTCGAACACGACCGAGGGAAGGCTCCAGGCCTCCTGGCCGGTGGTGGCGACCCAGGTCTCACCCGCGGCCCAGGTCGAGCCGGTCCAGAAGGTCTGATCCGCCTCGCGGCCCACCGAGACCTCGACCTTGGACACGCCGCTGAGGTCGTCGGAGGCGACACCTTCGAGAGCAGGCGCCGCCTGGAGAAAGGCCCCGGAGACCGGCGAGGTGATCGTCGAGGCGGGTGGAACCGCGTCCACGGTCACGCCGTTGGAGGCGACCCAGGCGCTCTGGTTGCCGGCATCGTCTACCCCCTGGACGCAGCTGCGGTAAGAGGTGCCGGAGACCAGCGAGGCGGTCGCGGTGTACGAGGTGGCCGGGCCCACGTCGATGGCGGCGACGACCTCGCCCAGGCAGTCGGCACCCAGGCTGGCGTTGTAGCGATAGGCCGCGGCATCGGTGAAACCGAGCCAGTGAGCCGCCAGGTTGGCAGGGTCGCGCTGGAAGGTCAGATCGCTGCCAAGCCCGTCGACCACCTGGCCGGCAGTGGGAGGGGTCAGGTCGATGCTCCAGGCGAACGTGGCGGGGCTGGGATCGACCTGCTGCTGCTCGTCCACGGCGCGCACTGCGAACGCGTGAGCGCCCTCGGCGAGATTCGGGTACGTGGTTGGCGAGGTGCAGGCGGCGAAGGAAGCCTGGTCCAGCTTGCACTCGAAGCTGGCTCCAGGCGTCGGCGATGAGAACGCGAAGGTGGCCGAGCGTTCGCCGGTGAGGGCCAGGGGATGGTTCTCGAGGACGGTGTCCGGCGACGTTCCCGCATCGAGGCCCGGCGTGGAGGCGTCGGCAGCGGGGGAGGCGGCATCGGCAACGGGGGTCGAGGCATCGGCCGCTGACGAGGCGGCGTCGGCGACCGGGGTCGAGGCGTCGGTCTCGGGGGTCGAGGCGTCGGCTCCAGCGGATGCGTCGAGGCCCGGGGCTGGTTGGGCAGCGTCCTGGCCTGCGCTCGTCGTCGCGTCTTCACTGGAGGCGCTGGGCTTTGAGGAGCCGCAGCTCCAGAGCAGAAGCGCAAGCAGGCCCGCCAGTCCGATCGATAAGCCTTCTGATCCACAACCCGAGGCGACGAGAAGGGCGCAGCCTGCGAGTGCTCCGATTGCCTGATATGCGCGCATGAAGACTCCTGGCTCTGCCGCGTTCCTCTTTGAGCCGGGCAACATTACACCGATCAACTGTCGTGACTCGATCCTGAGGGCGAGCATGTGCCGGCGGGTTCGAGACGATGAGCCCCGGGCCGCCGAAGCCGGGGCAGGTCGCCGGATAGGAGGCTGCCTGGCACTCTCGAAATCGGAACCTGGCCCCAGAACCCGAGCCGGCTGTAAGCCAAACCGAACGAGCCGTCGGGGTCGCGACCCTCGCCTGCGATGCCTCGCTCGTCGCCTGCCCGCGATTTTCCCGGTCCGTCCTTCTCCGAGGCGCTAGGCACGAGTGCTGCAGTTCCGGCCTGCCAGAAGACCCGGAGGCTCCATGCGAATCCTAGCCTTGAACGGCAGCTACCGCGGCACTCGCGGCCACACGGCGTACCTCCTCGAGCGGGTCTTCGCCGGCGCCCGCTCGGAGGGTGCGGAGTGCGAGCAGATCGTCCTCGCACAGCAGCGGATCGAGCGCTGCCTCGCCTGTGATCGGTGCCAGCGTCGCGAGCCGCGCTTTCGCTGCGCCCTCGACGGGCGTGACGACGTGCGCGCCATCTTCGAGCGGATGGCAGCCGCGGACATCGTCATCTACGCCACCCCGGTCTACGTCTTCGGCGTCTCCGCGCTGCTCAAGACTCTCCTGGAGCGTTTCTACTCCACCGGAGACGCCGGGAAGATGAGGGTCTCTGCGGCAGGGCTCTTCTTCCACGAGATCGATCCCGCCATCTGCAGCCGGCCCTTCGTGACGCTGGTCTGCTGCGACAACGTGGAGGACGAGACCTTGCGCAACGCGCTCGAGTACTTCCGGACCTTCTCGCGCTTCATGGATGCGCCGCTGGCGGGGGAGTTGGTGCGCAATGGCGGGCTGCTGTGCGGCCACGGCCGCCTAGACCAGCCCTCCGAGCGCGTCCAGGCGATCTACGCAGCCTTCGAGCAGGCGGGCCGGGAGCTCGCGACAGAGGGCCGCCTGCTCCGCAAGACCATGAAGGCGGCATGCCGGGAAGTCGTGCCCGTGCCGTTGTTCGCCTGGCTCAAGCGCATCCGGGTGCGCGCGGTAAAAGAGAAGTTCGTGGAGCGCGCCGAGTCACTCCGGAGGGGAGTGGACCAGCCCTGAGGCGTGTCTCGCCTGCGAAAGTGGGCGCTTTCGAGGAAGGGTCGTGGCATGAGAAGGGCTCCGTGAGCCAAGGCACATCAGAGCTGAGCGCGAAGCTCGGGCGACGCGCCTTCCTCGGCCTTGGAGTCGAAGCGGTCGGCGCCTCCGGGGGCCCGGGGGTCAGGGTCGTCGGTGTCTCTGCGGTGGGACCGACGGCGCGAGCGGGTCTGCGCACCGGCGACCTGCTCCTCGCGGCGCAAGGAGCGCCGATCCACGACGCTGCCAGCCTGCGCAAGGAGGCGGAGAAGGTACGCCCCTGCGAGCGCTTCGAGCTCGCCGTCGCGCGCGGCGAGGAAGTATTCACGACTACGATCGTCGTCGGGG
>JACRCT010000295.1 GCA_016218885.1 Deltaproteobacteria bacterium
CCTTGATGCCGAAGGCCTCGCAGATCTCCGCCGCCCGCCCCATCTCCTCGAACAACGGCTCCTGCGACCCGCCGTCGACCTCCAGGATGACCGCGGCCTTGGTGCCGGCGGGGAAGTGGAAGCCCTTGCCGTCCACGGCCCGGACCGACATCTCGTCCATGAGCTCCAGGGTGCGCGGCAGGATGCCGGCGGCGAGGACGGCGCTCACCGCCTGCGCTGCGCCGTTCAGGGTCTCGAAGGTCAGCAGCGCCGTGACCACCTCGCGCGGCAGCGGGATGAGCTGCAGGGTGACCTCGGTGACAACCCCCAACGTGCCCTCCGAGCCGACCATCAGCGCGGTCAGGTCGTAGCCGGCGACGCCCTTGATGGTCCGCCGACCCATCCGCAGCAGCTCGCCGGTCGGCAGGGCGACCTCGAGGCCGAGCACGTAGTCGCGGGTGACCCCGTACTTGAGCGCGCGGGGCCCGCCCGCGTTCTCGGCGACGTTGCCGCCGAGGGTGCACATGTCGAGGCTGTTGGGGTCAGGCGGGAAGAACAGCCCCTTCTCCTCCACGGCCTTCATCAGCGCCTCGGTGATCACCCCCGGCTCGGCCACGCAGACCAGGTCCTCGACCGAGATCTCCTTGATGCGGTTCATCCGCTCGGTGGAGAGCGCCACGCCGCCCTGGAGGGGGACCGAGCCGCCGCTCTTGCCGGTGCGCGCGGCGCAAGGGGTGACGGGAACTCGATGCTCGGAGCACAGCTTCAGCACCGCCTGGACGTCCGCGGCCGACTCGGCGAAGCAGACCACGTCGGGAGGGTACAGGCCGGTGTCGGACTCGTCCTTCGAATAGTCCTGCAGGCGATCCGCGTCGCGCAGAAGCTTCTTCTCGCCGACCGCGCTGGCCAGCGCCTGAAGGAACGCCGCCTTCTCCGTTGCCGTCACAGGTACCTCCTTGCTTCTCGTCCATCCATTCCCAGGTGTCGGAAGAGCGCGAACCTACACCGCGCCCCGCCTTGCCTCCACTCGCTCGATCACACCTTGCCGACGTGAGCTCCGACTCAGCCGAAGATCTCCACGATGCTGCCTTGCATGGCCGCTGGCGCATCGGTCGACAAGAAGCGCACCACCACGGCCACGTCCTCGGGCTGCATCGCAGGTGGAAAGCCGGACCTGGCCAGCATCGCGGTGTCCACCGAGCCAGGGGCAACGCCCAGCGCGATGACGCCCGTTCCGCGCAGCTCCTCGGCCAGGCTCTTGATCAGGCCATGCATGCCCCACTTGCTGGCGCAGTAGGCGGCGAGCCGCGAGGTTCCCAAGGTGGCGCTGATGGAGGAGACGAACACCACTCTGCCCTTGCCACGCGGGACCATGCGCCGCACGGCCTCGCGGGCGCAGAGGAAAGCACCCTTGAGGTTGACGTCGAGGGTACGGTCCCACGCCTCGGAGGTGAGCTCGGCCACCGGCGCGATCTCCAGCACACCCGCATTGTTGACGACCACCGCGACTGGCCCCAGCTCTTGCTCTGCCTGCTCGAAGGCCGTGGCGACGAAGGACTCATCAGAGACGTCCCCGGCAAGGGCGAGCACCGCCGCCCCCTCCTGGCGCAGCTGGGCGGCGGCGGCCCCCAGCTCAATCACGTCGCGGGCAACGAGGGCGAGCCGGGCCCCTTCGCGAAGGAGCGCACGCGCGCACGCCAGCCCGATCCCCCGAGAGGCGCCGGTGACGAGCGCGACCTCACCCGACAGCCGCACGATTCAGCCCCTCCGCATGGCAGCCAGGAAGCGCTCTCGGAGCTCGGAGTCGCGCTCGAAGGCGCCGGCCCAGGCTTCGGCCACGGCGCAAGACCCCGGCCGGCGGCCGCCGCGCAGGGCCAGGCAGGATTGCTGCGCCTCGAGCACGACGCCCGCCCCACGGGCCCCCACGAGCTCGACCAGGGCATCGGCGATCTGCCGGGCGAGGTCCTCCTGCAAGATCAGCCGATGCCCCAGGCAGTCGAGCAGCTTCACGATCTGCCCGAACCCCACGACGAAGCGCCCCGGAAGGTAGGCGACGTGCGCGACCCCGCCGTAGGGGAGCAGGTGGTGCGGGCAGGTGCTCTGGAATGAGAGCCCGATGAGGGCCACCATCTGGGGGGCGCTCGATCGCGGGGCGCTCATGCGCTCGGAGAGGATCCTCCGCGGATCATCTCCATACCCTCCCAGGAACTCTTCGGCCCATGCGCGGGCGACGAGCTCGGGGGTCGAGGCGAGCTCGGGATGTGCCGCCGGGTCGAGGCCCGCGGCGCAGAGAAAGCCGCGAATCGCCTCGGCCATGGCCGGCTGGCGGGGCGAAGCAGGGGCGACGCCTGAGCGACGAGGTGGCTTTCTCTGTGGCACGTTGGCTCCGGAGGACCGAGCAGCTTGACGGACCGAGCGAAATCGAGGAGTTGCGAGCAGCCCGAGGCGCGACGAGGGAAGCTACTGGTGGAAACAGCTCGGTGCTCTAGCTCCTGGCGCCCCGGAAGGCCACCGAGTAGGCAGGCGTCTCCCACAGCCGCAGCTCACGAAGCCCCTGGAGCTTGCCGTCCAGCCTGCTCCAGGCCCACTGAATGACGTTCTCGGCGGTCGGATTCTCGATGAAGTCGTTGAGCACCTGATGGTCGACCACGCCCACCACGCCCTCGGTGACGATGCGGCGGATGTGCTCGAAGTCCATCAGCATCCCGGTGCGGGCATCGGGCTCGCCGCGGATGGATACCCTCAGCCGGTAGTTGTGGCCATGCATGCGCTTGCACGGGCCGTCATAGAGCGGCAGCTGGTGGGCAGCAGCGAAATCGAAGTCCACGTCCAGGTCGAGTTCCATCAAGGCCTCCCGCCTTCCACTAACGGCCTCGCCAGCCAGGGCGCCGCAGGATCAGGCGAGGATCTGCAGCGCCTCCTCGGCCAGGTCCCGAAGCGCGCGGGGGGACTCCTGCAGGCCTGTCTCGAGCTGATAGCGCAGAAGATCGCCGGCGAAGGCACCGGCGCTCGGAAAGCGGCTGCGCGGGTTGCGCGCGAGCGCCTTCTCGAACACCGAGGCCAAGGGGTCGGAGACATGGGACGGCAGGTCGTACCGGCCGGCGCAGATGCGCTCGATGATCGTCTCTGCGTCCGGCCCGTCGAAGGGCTTGCGCCCCAAGAGGAGCTCGAACATCACGACGCCCAGGGCGAAGAGGTCGGACTGAGCGGTCAGCGGTTTGCCCTGGGCCTGCTCGGGCGAGAGGTAGTGGAGCTTCCCCGCCGCCGCACCCTCGGGCAGCCCGGTACCGAGCACGGAGCTGGTCACCACCCCGAAGTCGCCGAGCTTGGGCCGGCTCTCGTCGAGGGAGACGAAGATGTTGGCGGGGTTGATGTCGCCGTGAACCAACCCCAGCGACGTGCCGCGCACCCCTTGCGCCTGGTGGACGTAGGCGAGCGCCTTGAGCAGATCGATGCCGATCTGCAGGGCGACCGAGGGTGGGAAGGGCTTGTCCTGCCAGCGCAAGGCGCTGATGAGCGCTTCGAGGTCGCCGCCCGGGCAATACTCCATGGCGAAGTACATCGTCTCGCCCAGCTTGCCGACCTCGTACAGGTTCACCAGGCTCGGATGGCGCAGCAGGCCCATCACATCGCCCTCGACCGCAAAGAGATCGCTGGCGTCCACGCCTGGCGCATCCACGCGCGGCTTCATGAACTTGAGCGCCACCGGGATCATGTTCCCGCGCTCGTCGACGGCCTCGGCGAGATAGACCACCGCCATCCCGCCTTCGCCCAGGCGGCGCACGACGTTGTACTGGCCAAAGCGCCGGGAGGCGACCTTCTGGAGCTGCTTCATCCGGGCGCTACGCTACCAGCAAAGGGGAGCCCGGGTCAGCCTCTGATCTTCAGGGCCGAGAAACCTTGAAGGCCACGTCGAGGAACGTGGTTTCGCGTCTGCGGACCGCAGCGAGCACGCAGCGTATGGTGCAAGCCAACCCGAACTCGCTGAAGATGATGCCGAGGTGACGGACCACGTCCCCTGTGGTGATGACACCGCGCATCGGTCCCCCCCTCGGAGCCAGCGCGGGGTTGGATGCGATGACCGCCAGCGGCGTTTCCGGGCCTCCGGCGCGCTGCGGCCTACCCCCCATGGCCTAGTACTTGTTGGGTTGGGTCGACATCTCCCACCTCTTCGTGAACCGCCTGCTCGTCCACTTGTCCAAGAAGGGGTACTTGATGTTCCTGGTCCAGGTGATCTCCAGGCTCAGGGTCTTGGCGTTCTGGTCGTTGACGATCACGATGTCTTCGTCGGCCAGCGCGAAGGTGTCCTGGTCGTCCTGGTCGAACTTCTTGGCCCGCTCGACGATGGCGGCGTGCGTCTTCTGCATGTCGAAGGTGACCCAGCTCGAGTTGGCGATGTCCTGGAGCATCGATTTCAGTTCCCACTGCTCGTTGTAGACCGGACCGTACATGGCGCCGAAGTAGCCGATGGCACCGAGGAGCGAGAGCCAGATCAGGCTGCCGATCTTGAATTCGCCGCGGTCGTGACGCCTGGGGTGTCTGGCCATGGTGGGTCTGCGCTCCTGGGCTGCTCAGGGTTCGGGGCTCGTCCCGCTCTGGACGAGTATGACGTAGGGGGTCATCGGCGACGGCCCGCAGCCGTCGACCTCATCGGTGTAGTCGGCGACGCAGATCGCCTCGTAGGTCTCTTCGCCCACCGCGAGGTCTGCGGTCTTTCCTGGCTCGAGGTCCGCGGCGAGGTTCCCGGCGCTGAAGTGCATGCGGTGGTGTGAACGCCGGCCGCACTCCTCGGCGTCGCAGGCGAACAGCTCGCCACCTGGGTTCACCGCGAAGGGGGTGAGGTCGGCGGGATCGAGAGCCGGGCCCCCATAGCCGTTGTCGGCCGCCAGGACCAGAGAGCCCGCCTGCCGGATGACGAGCCCGCGGGCCAGGCTCCGATCGCGGCTGGTATGGACGGTCATGAGCAGCTCGATCTCGTCCCCCACCTTGAGAGGAAGGGGGCGCCCCCCTGGAAGCGTGCAGTAGAGGCTGGCGTCGTAATCCTGGCCGTCGACGACGCGCCTCACGGTGAGGTTGGTGGTGCCGGCAGTGTAGCGCTTGGTGGCAACCGTCCCTGCACCTTGGAAGCGCTTGACGGTCCCCAGGTCCTGCTGGGTGAAGAAGCCGGCGTTGTCGGGCTCGCCTATCTCGACGCTCCATCCGCCTGAAAGCTCGGGGATCTCGTTGGGCAGGCAGCTCGAGGTACAGCGGCCCGACAGGCACATCTGGTCGCGCGGGCACTCCTGGGCAGAGCGGCACCCTGGCGGCGCGTCCGTCTCGATCTCGACCACTCCCTCGGCCGGCAGCTCGAAGTACCGAGTAGAGCAAGTCAGGTCGTCGGGGAAAGTGGCGCGGAACCGCTCCGAGTCGTCGGGCGCATTCGCGACGCTCGAGGCCCAGCACAGCTCCAACCGATAGGTCGTGGGCTGGGCAGCTCGGCGCTCTCCCAAGCAGGGCTTGGTCTCCCCCAGGAAGCAGCTGACCTTCTCGTTCGACCGGTATTCGCCCGACCAGGTCCGCTCCAGCCGCGCGCCCGCACGCACGCGGCGGGCCCAGGTCTCTACGCCGCAAACGCAGCCCGAGCAGGCCTCGCTGCACTCCTGGCAGTCACAGGCGGCCAGCTCCTGGAGGTCCTCCCAGGTCCCGTCCGCGTCCTGCTGCACGGTGAGGCCCAGCTGCCCTGCCTCGTCGCGCACGAAGATGTCCCAGCCGAGCTTGTTGACCACCCGCAAGGTGACCGGCCGCGCCGGCTCGTCGACGCACGACCCGCAACCGGAGAGGAGCGTCAGTGCGAGGAGCCCGAGCCCCAGAGTTCTGACCGGAGAAGACACGCCCGGACTCTAACCGCCCCATTGAAGCCGAAGCAATGGCGGCCTCGACCTCTGTCGGGAGACGCGGCAATCGCATCGCGCGCCGGGAAGCGAGCGTGCTATTTTCGGCGCACTTTGCTCAGGCGCCCACCCCATCCCGCGCTCGCCGCGCTGCTGGCCGCCGCCGCCGCCGCCATCTCGCTGGCGAGCTGCGACAAGGCCGCCGGGCCCGTCCTTCCCGGCGAGATGCACGCGGAGGTGGCTCCGCCGACGTTGGCGCCGGTGACGGTGGTCCCACCCTCCATCGACCGGTCGGTGGTGACCCGGGTGCGGCTGCGCGACCCGACCGCGCTGGCGGCGACGCAGGTGGACCTCCATCGCCAGTCGGACGGAGTCATCGACATCCTGTGGATCGTCGACACCACCGGCTCCATGGCCAATCAGCGGACCTCGCTGGCCGACAACTTCAACCATTTCATCGACACCCTCACCCGGCTGAGCACCGACTTCCGCATCGGCGTGACCTCGACCGACATGTCCCGCTCCGGTGAGCGCGGAGCGCTGCGCGGCCAGGTGAAGATCATCGACAACGACACCCCCGACCCGCAGCGAGTCTTCCGCACCAACACCACCTTCCCCGAGTCGCGCAAGCGTTGGATGCAGTCCCTCAGGGCGATGGAGGCCGCGCTCGACCCGAGCGGCCCCAACCCCGGCTTCCTGCGGCAGGGCGCGGCGCTGGCGGTGATCGTCGTCTCCGACGCTGACGACGAGTCGGAGGGCGGCACGGCCTACTACTCGCGACGCCTGCGGTCGATGAAGGGCCCCGGATACGAGAACCTGGTCAGCTTCTCGGCCATCGCCGGCACGCTACCGGACGGCTGCTGGCCCCCCGGTGAGGAGACCTACTTCGGCTCCAAGGCCGGGGCCGCCTTCCGCCTCTCCGACATGGCGCGCCGCACCGGCGGGGTCTTCGCCTCGATCTGCGACGAGGGCTTCGAGAACTCCCTCATCCGCATCGCCCAGGCGCTCAACACCCTCAAGCGCATCTTTCCTCTGACCCTCAAGCCGGATCCCGCGACCCTCTCGGTGCTCGTCGACGGGGTGCCCGTCGCCCCGGACGCGATCAACGGCTGGGAGTACCGCGCGGAGATCAACAGCGTCGCCTTCTCCGGGGACTACGTCCCTGCCCCCGGCTCCTTCGTGCAGATCTTCTACGCCATCGACCGCGAATGAGACCCGGCCCGACCACCGCGCTCGCGACGTGCCTCTTGGCATTCTCCTGTGCCCGCACCCAGCTCGCGCCCGAGTGCCCCGAGCATTTCGCCGTCGAGGACGGACGCTGCGTGTGCTCCGACGAGAGCGGATGCCCGGCGGGTCACGTGTGCGAGCAGGGGCTGTGCATCTGCAACGACGACGCTTGCTGCCCCGCCGGCTATCTGTTCGATCGGACGACCCTCTCCTGCGTGTGCTCGGCGGGGGCCTGCTGCCCCCGGTCCCACCTCTGGGACGCCGAGGAGCAGGGCTGCACCTGCGGCGCCAAGGAGTGCTGCCCTGCCGATTTCGGGTTCGACGAGGCCTCGGCGCGCTGCCGCTGCCAGAAGGACTCGTGCTGCCCCTCGGGCTTCGTGTTCGACACGGAGTCTGCCTCCTGTCGCTGCAACTCCAACGACTGCTGCCCCCAGGACTTCGAGTTCGACCCCAGCCACAAGCAGTGCATCTGCGCGCAGGACCGCTGCTGCCCCGAGAGCTTCAAGTACAGCACCCTGCTCCGGGCCTGCGTCTGCGCGGGCTCGGCCTGCTGCCCCAGCGGCTTCGTGCGCGACGAGGAGAAGGACCGCTGCGTCTGCCAGGACGACAGCTCCTGCAGCTCCGGGCTCTTCTGCGACCCGGAATCGGGCCGCTGCGTCTGCCACGACAACTCGCCTTGCCAGGCGGACCAGTTCTGCAACGCCTCGGGCTTCTGCCAGGGGCTCACCGGATGCACCTCCAGCGGCGACTGCCCCACCGGCACCTTCTGCGACACCACCTCCGACGCGTGCAAGCCCACCGGCCCCTGCACCCTCGACGAGCACTGCCCCTTCGGGCAGATCTGCCGGCGCATGGACGGCCGCTGCGCGGACGGCTGCCGCCGCGACGAGGACTGCCCGCGGCGGTCGAGCGGACAGCAGACGCAGCAGACCTGCCACGATGGGCACTGCGAGGCGTTCTGCACCTCCAACGACCACTGCCCTCTAGGCCTGGTGTGCCGCAAGACGACGGGCACCTGCCTCCCGCCGCCGGACTCGAACCACTGTGCCCACTGCGGTGAATTCACCGATCCAGGGTGCGGGCAGTCCGCGATCTGCCTGGAGTTCATCGCCGAGGGGCAGCTCGACAGCTTCTGCGGCGTGCGCTGCACCACGAGCGATGAGTGCCCCTCCGGCTACGACTGCGGCGGCGTGATCTACAACTGTGGCGGGGGCGGCTGCCCGTCCGACAGCGAGTGCAAGCAGTTCGTGGTCGAGAACGAACCCGAGCCGATGTTCCTGTGCGCCGACCCTCGCACCGGATGGCCCAAGGAGTATGACCGCTCCTGCGCTCCTCGCAGCGGCACCTGCCCGCCTGAAGAGGGCTGAACTTGCCCCACGGCAAGCTGCACGACGTCGTGCAGGTCGCTCCGCAGGGGCCCGATCGCCAGAGTGGCCTGTACGCTGAACTTGCCCCACGGCTTGTGGATCCACGTGCAGCCACGAGATTCGGAGGGCTTCCGGCCACCGCAAGGCCCCCGCCCCGAACTTGCCCCACGGCAAGCTGCACGACGTCGTGCAGGTCGCTCCGCAGGGGCCCGATC
>JACRCT010000267.1 GCA_016218885.1 Deltaproteobacteria bacterium
CGCCCCAGCTCGCCGAGCTCGGCGCTCAGGTCGCGATCTTCGGCCCCGGGGACATCAAGGTGGCCCACGCCACCGGCGAGTACGTCCCGGTGGAGGACCTGGTGCGCTGCTCCGAGGTGCTCTCCAGGGCGATCACGCAGTTCTGCGGATAGCGATCCCAGGAACGGCGAAGCGCCGTTCCTCTCCGCCCTCGGGCTGCAGAGCTGGCAATGAGGATTCGGGCCGACTCCTTGGCCCGACCCAGACCCGCCTGCAGCGTCCGGATGCGCCAAATGCCGTTCGCAACTTCGATCCGCCTGGCCCTCTCGAACTCCTCGGTGCAGCCCACGATGGCCAGGGCGCCCGAGACGATCTTCAAGCTGGCCTCGGTGGCGTGGTCTGCCTTCTCCAGGGCCAGCGCCGGCTCGGCGCTTTTTTGGACGCGACTTCGCCTCTCGGGGCGTTCCGGGGAAACCTGCAGTTCCGAATGGCCTAGGCGCTCTCGCGCGCTCGGTCCGCTCTCTCGAGGGCGGTCGGGGACACCGGCAGCGGTCTCACTGCGTCATTTGCAAGCGCTCGAAGCGTATCTCCACGCACCCACCGGGGACCTCCACCGCGGCGAAGCGGACGTGCTGGAGGGCCTGGAACTCCAACCCGGTGGCTACGGCCAGGGGGGCGAGCATCGCCCCGTCGATGTGCAGCGCCCCCGCCGACGCCGGGACCACGCACTCGGTGAAGGTGGGGGCCCCGACGTGGTGGTTGATGCGCGTGAGGGAGAGGACCTCGGCCGCGTCCGCGGGCGGAACCCAGGTCAGGTCCATGGCCTCGGGCGCATCGTGGCTCCCGGTGAGAGTCGCCGTCAGCGCGCCGAGCTCGCCGGGAACCGACATCGGGGGCGACTCCACGCGCAGGCCACCGCCGGCGAGGGAGACCTGGAGGATCTGATCCTGCAGGGTGATCCCACCACCGGGGAACGAGCCGCCCTGCTCCTCGAAGCGCTGCTCGCCGCTCGTGCCCCGCACGGTCACCGCGAAGCCGGCCACCGGTACCGGGTAGGGCACGCAGCTTCCGGAGTGATCGCATGCGAGGTCTCCCGGGCAGGCGCGCTGCCCGCCGCAGAGACCGGCCCATGCGCGGTGGAACTCGCAGGAAGAGTCGGTGGACTCCGGCGGGCCGACCCAGGGGTCGGGCACGTCCTGGAAGGATGCGCTGAGGTAGCGCGAGGGGCCACCGGGCGCGCCCACGGTGATCACCGCCCGCCGCTCGTAGGAGCGGCAGCGCTCGTCGAGCACCGCCTGGAAGGCATTGCCGCCGTCGGGCGTCGCCGCGTCGGCGGGGCCCGCATCCGCTGAGCCCGCATCGGCAGCCGAGGCATCGGCCGATTGAGAGGCGTCGGTGCCGATCCCCACGTCCGCGGCGACGCCGGCGTCGCCCGGGTCCTGGGACGTCGAACAGGCGGCAAGGGCCCGGAGGGACAGCAGCACCAATGGCAGCAGCGTCTTGGAGGGCATGGGAACTCCTCGGTCGCTTGGAGTCGATCGGACGAGGACGCTACTCCATTGGAACAGCGTCTGGGGAGCTGCCAGGGCGGCGCTCGCCATGACGGAGAGCTGCGTTCCGCCATAGGCCCCTGGCCATCGGCCGGCTACGGCTGGGTGGGGACCGCCGGCCCGGGTCTTCAAGCTCAGTGGAACCCGGTGCGCCTATCGGTTCGCCGCGGCGGCTTTGCACGATCGGAATGGACGAGGAGCGCCGCCTGGGGTGCATGATGCGCATCCGGCGCCCACGCCTGCATCGCAGCCCGCGCCAGGAGGTCCGCAATGCACAAGCCTGTGGATGCCGCCCAGGTGTTCGCCATCACCCGTCCGCACCCGAACCTGCTCTGGCAGTACCTCATCCTCTCCCTGCTCTCGCTGGTGGCGTTCCCGATGCTGGCGGTGGTGCTCTACTTCCGCTTCCACACCCTGCGCTTCCGCTTCGACGAGGAGGGCGTCTCGGTCAGCTACGGAATCCTCTTCCGCCGCGAGGCCTTCTTGACCTACGCGCGCATCCAGGACATCCACCTGCGCCGCAACATCGTCGAGCGCTGGCTGGGGCTGGGGACGGTGGAGGTCGAGACCGCGGCGGGCAGCGGCGCCGGAGCCGAGTCCATCCCTGGCCTGCGCGAGTTCGAGCTCGTCCGCGACTTCCTCTACGAGCGGATGCGGGGCGGCGCGACCGGCAAGACCCCGGCGGGGACCGTGGCCCACGGCACCACCGCGTCGGAGGTGAGCTCGGTCGAGTCGCTGAAGGTGCTGGCGGAGATCCGCGACGCCCTGAAGGACGCCCGCGCCGCGGTGAAGGAGAGGCGCCCGTGATCGGTCTGCTCGTCTCCATCCTCGGGCCGCTGCTCAAGGTCAAACCCACCCCGCCGCACGTCCCGCTGGGCCGGGATCCGGTGGTCTTCCGCGCCAGCGAGCGGTATCTCGCCTACCGCTATCTGTCGCTGGTCTGGATGCTGTTTCCTACCTTCCTCGTCCCGGTCGTGATGCCCATCGGCATCCTGATCCTGGCGGCCAGGGGCAAGCCGGCGCCCTCCTTCGTCTGGGGCATCTGGATCGTCCTCAGCCTGGCCGCGCTCGTCGGAGCGGCGCTGGCCCTGGTGAGCGTGCGGCTCGACTACGAGTTCCACTGCTACGTCATGACCGACCGCAGCCTGCGCATCCGCCGCGGCATCTGGGAGCAGGTGGAGGCGACGCTCACCTTCGCCAACGTCCAGAACGTCCGCGTCGTCCAGGGCCCGCTCCAGCGGCTCTTTGGCATCGCCTCGGTCGTGGTCGACACCGCGGGGAGCGCCGGAAAGGTCAGCGAGGGGCAGGATCCGTTCCTGCTGCATCACCGCGGGGTCATCCGCGGCATCGCCGACGCCCAGACGCTACGCGACCGGATCATGGATCGCATGCGCCAGAGCAAGTCGGCGGGCCTGGGCGACCTCGACGACCACTCGGATCGGGCGCCCGAGGTCGGTGGAGGGACGCAGCTCGAGCTGCTGCACACCATCCGCGACGAGGCGCGCGGGCTGGCGCAGGACCTGCGCGCTGCCCCCGGAGGATGACGGCCAGGCCTTCGATGGCCACATGACGACCACTGCCGCCTCCTCGGCGAACGCCGCTACCCTGCCAGGGCGAGGACCTGGCACCTCGAATTCCCTTCGACCCGATGAGCACCATTGTCGGCCAGGCCGGGCCGAGAACGTGTCGCGAAGTGGCGAGGCCGCGCTGGCCAATCTCAGCCAGCGCGCTGATCGCTTTGCGTGGCGTGGGGGCCGTGACCCAGCCGGTGGCTACCCGCGCAGGCTTCCGAGGGTCTCCTTCGCCGCTGGCATCATTGCGTGGAGGCTGCTCAGCGTGGAGCAGGTGTCGAACTCGCCGCAGGCGGCGCAGGTCGCCACCTTCCGCTTGATGGCGCACGCTCGGATCTCACACTTGCCGCAGTGCGCGCACTTCTTGCCCTCGACTACGCAGCCGTCACACCAGACGTGCTCGACCTTCACCTCGACATGGAACTGCTCCGACCATTGGCGCGCCGTCGCCTGCGCCAGCGCGACATCGTTCGCTTGGGTGGCCTTGTAGGCCGGGCAATCGGTACAGACCAGACCGCAGCAAGCAATCATGGGCTTCATTGTGGTGACCCTCCAGAGAGCGCTGGCGCGTCCACACCAGGGCAACGGCGAAGCGCTGGCCGCCTTGTACTGAACATGCGGTCAGGCGTCAAGCAGACCCCTAGAGGGCGCTCGGTCAGGCGCAGCGCGAGGCTCGCTGGAGAGTCGAGACGGGAGAGGCGCTGCGCCACGACCCCGACAGCCTGGAGGCGCGGTTGAACCTCCTGAGCCTGGAAACCTCTCCCGCGGGGCGCGCATGTCGCGCGCCCTGGTAGCGGCATCCACAGAGCGCTCCGGCCTGGTACCGCTGGCCATGAGGGGTCTAGAAGGCCGGGAGCCCGAGTGGCCCGCCTGGCCCTGCTCAGGGGCAGTCGTTCGGGCACAGCGTCGGGTTCGCCTTCTCCACGTCGTCGCACACTCCGTCGCCGCACCTCCCCGGGCCCGCCACGGACGTATAGACCGCGTTCAGCAGCTCGTCGGAGAGGGCCTGAGTGGGCAGGACCCTCTGCTCGATCGCCTCGATGAGCGTGCGGCTATGGGCCGCGGTCGGGTCGAGCGTCGCCAGGAAGTCGAAGAAGGCGTAGAGCTGCGTGGCCTCGGCGGTGGAGCTGTGCAGCACCGCGCCGAAGACCCCGCCGGTCTGGACGCTCATCGCCGCCTGCGCCGCCTCGCGCTTCGACTGGTTGGTGATCTGCGAGTGCGCGAGCCAGGTACGCGCGATGCCCTTCCAGGTGCCGGTGTTCGCGTACTCGTTTCGACCCTTCTCCCCCGAGGCGTCCTGCTCTCGGGTGCCCGGCGCGAGGTGGTTGGTGAAGCCGGAGCAGGTGTCGTAGACGATGGCGTCCGGGAGCTCGCTGCGCTCGCCCTCGTCGTTGACACAGCCCGACTTGATCCCCGGATCCAACGCGTGCAGGTGCGAGGCGTAGTCGGCGAGCGTCCCGTGGTACGTCTCCGGCGTCTTGCCCTGCGCGGTCCGCTTGGCCGCGGCGTCGGAGGGGGACAAGTCGGTGTAGCCGTCCCAGTTGCCGTGGTGGATGCCGTGGTGGTGCGCAGCCAGCTCGTGGCCCTGCGCCTTCCATCCCAGCACCTCGGCCTTCCGCCCCGCGTCCGCGACGATGTAATCAGCCCACTGCGCGCTGAGCATCACCGTGAGCTTGAGGTGCCGTTCGGTGGCCTCCTGCACCATCTGCTGCAGCACCGGGTAGGCCGCAGCGAGGAGCGCCGGGCCGTTGGGCACGTTCATGGGCTCGTTGTGGATGGCGACGAAGTAGAGAGTGGCCGGCGCGCCGGCATCGGGGAGGGCAGCCGCGTCAGCGAAGCTGCCGGCGTCAGGGCCGGCCTCGGGCGCCGGACCCGAGCAGGCCAGGGCGAAGAGTGTTGCCAAGGAGAGGAGAGTCGCTCTCATGAGTGCCTCGTCTTTGCGGTCGTGCGGGTGGCTGCCATTACATGACGCACGAGCGTCTGCGCGGCATTCAGGGAGGCATCCGACATGGGCTACCTGCGCTTGCCAATCACACTACCTCGGCCGAGCCGGAACAAACGAGGGTGTCGGCGGAGGCTGCAGGCTCCAGACCCCAGGCTTCACGTCAAGCTTTCCGCAGTGCCCGAATAGGGCCGTTGAGTGTCTTGCAAGTCTGAGCGGCGAGGTCGGCAATGAGGCGGTGCTCGTCTTCGCGGAGGAAGCCGAGGATGTTCGAGGGGATCGAGACGGCCGCCCGTCGGATCTGCATCGTGAGGCCGAAGCGCTCGTCGGGCGGCATGCGCGTTGTGTGCTTGTAGACCGCGATAGCGAGCCGGTCCGCGAGTTCGAAGGCCGAGAGCTTGTGTGGGGCGAGCCGTGGCTGCGCCGGTTGCACCGGCACATGGCCGATGGCGGTCGCCCGGAGGCGTTTGGTCGTCTGCAGGAGACGAGACGATCCGTTCCGAAGAACGGGGAGGGGATCGCCGCGGCGCTGATATGCGAGGACCTCCTCGCGATCTACCCAGGGTGGCGCGCCGTGGGCCACGAGCGTGGATGGACCCTGCCCGCGCCCGCTGCGCACTGAGGGGCGACAAGCTGCTGGCCTGCCTCGCCGCAGGCGGATTGACATGACGTACGGCAAGACGTACGTTTCATTCCATGGTTGCTATCTCTGCCACGTCTGCGCGGGCTCGGCTCTACAAGCTTCTCGACGAAGTGGCCGAGACCCATGAACCTGTTCAGATCCTCGGCAAGCGCTCGACCGGTGTGCTGGTTTCCGAAGAGGACTGGCGCGCGATCCAGGAGACGGTCTACCTGCTCTCGATCCCAGGGATGCGCGAGTCCATCCGGAAAGGCCTTCGCACACCAGCCGGGAAATGCTCGGAAAGGCCTGGATGGTAGCGCCAAGCCCCTGGCGAGTAGTCTTCACCAAGCAGGCTCAAAAGGACGCCAAGAAGCTCGCGTCGAGCGGCCTGCGGCCCAAGGCCGAGCGGCTGCTCGCTGTGCTAGCGAGCGATCCATTGAAGAATCCGCCTCCATTCGAGAAGTTGGTTGGCGACCTGGCCGGCGCCTACTCGAGGCGAATCAATATCCAGCACAGGCTCGTGTACCAGATTGTCGACGCGGAGCACACGGTCAAGATCCTGCGCATGTGGACCCACTACGAATAGTTGAGACCCTCAAGACCTCGGAGAGCAGTCTGGCTGCATGCCCGACCTACGCTGGCGCGGCTCCTTCGGAGGCGTGCGGGGGCACGCGAGGAGGTTTTCCGCGATCCGCGCGACGGGAGCCGGAGCATGCGGCTGAGCCGGGGGCCGGGCTCCTGATCTTGCTTGGCGCCATTCAGCTGCCTCGCACCCCATGACGCTCACCACCACCATACCCGCGCTCGACCTGGCGACGCAGGTCGCGATGCTCTGGGCGGTCCCATTGGCGGGAGCCCGCGGCGGAGGGCTGTTCGAGTGCTACCCGGACTGTGGCGCAAGCCTCGTGCTCCGCCTCTCCTCGTCCGGATGCCGCCTGGCCTTGGTCGGCCCCTGTTCAAGGAAGGCCGTCCTTCCGCTCGACGCAGACGCCGAGTACATCGGCGTCCGCTTCCTCGCCGGGCAGGTTCCGCGAGTGGCGGATCTCCGGCCTGCGGACCTGAACGACGAGCTGTTCGAGCTTTCTCGCCTCGGCGGGATGCGGCTCGACGATCTCGCGGAGCAGCTCGTCGCGCGGCCGGACCTTCCTTCGCGCCAAGCCCTCATCGAAGCCCTGCTCAGGGGAGGCGCTCCGCTCGTCCGGGACGTTCGGGTCAGACGGGCCGCGCTCCTCCTTGAGAAGCACGCCGGGCAGCTTCGCGTCGATGCCCTCGCTGCCGCCATGGGCCTCCACGCCCGCAGCCTGGAGCGGCTGTTCCGGAACCACCTCGGGGTCTCCCCGAAGCGACTAGCGCGCCTCGCCCGCTTCCGGCACCTCGTGGCGCGTCTCACGACCGGCGGCGGCGCCAGCCAGGCCGACCTTGCATTCGCCTGCGGCTACTCGGATCAGGCCCACATGATCCGCGAATTCAAGGAACTGGCGGGACACCGTCCTGGTGAAGCAGTGGCGGCCCAGCCCCTTCGGCCGGTGCGCGGCGAGCCGGCCGATTACGTTCCTCCTCGCTGCCGCGGGTAGACGCCGACTCGTCTTGGACTCGCGGGACATCCGCCTGGGGGATCAGACCGCCCTGCGTGCGGCGTGTCGGATTTCTTCAATTCGACGTCAGCCGCCACAGCTATCACTCTCCATGCGTCGGGCGCGACAGCTCACGACCACGCAAGCCAGACATCCCGCTGGCATGCATCTGCCGCGGCATCGACGCACGGAGATGGACATGAAGATCACCTGTGTGCTGGGTAGCCCGCGGAGCGACGGGGTCAGCACTGCCGTCGCCCGCCAATTCTGCGCCACCGGCGAGGAGGTAGGCGCCCACGCGGAGCTCTTCACCCTGAGTCGCCTTCGGTACCGCGGCTGCCAGGGCTGCCTGCAGTGCAAGACACGCCTCGATCGCTGCGTCCTCGAAGACGATCTGACGGCGGTGCTCGATGCGACCCGCCAAGCCGACGTCCTTCTCCTGGCCACTCCGGTCTATTGCGGCGACCTCAGCAGCCAGGCGAAGGGATTCGTCGATCGCTGCTTCTCCTTCCTCAAGCCCGACTACCTGACCAGCTCCGTTCCCCACCGGCTTGCTCCCGGGAAGCGGCTCGTCTTCGTGCAAGCCCAGGGCTTCCCGGAGCAGGTCCACGGCGACCTCTTTCCCCGGTATGCCGCGCAGCTGCGCTGGCTGGGGTTCGAGGATCCGCGACTGATTCGCGTGTGCGCCCCGCAGGCCCCGGGCTTGCCGGCCGCCCGCGAGCGATGGATGCAGCAGGCGAGGGAGACGGCGCTCGCGGCCTGCCGAACGGGTTGAGCGACCGCCCTGGGGCCCGCCCGCAGCCGAGAGCACCTCGCCGTGTTCGAGTCCTCCGTGACCCCCACACCGCGGCGCTCGTCCCGGTGGGAGGACTTGGTGCGCTGCTCCGAGGTTCTCTCCAGGGCGAGCACGCAGTTCTGCGCCTAGCTTCC
>JACRCT010000254.1 GCA_016218885.1 Deltaproteobacteria bacterium
ATCCGCTACGACGTTCACGCTCCGCTCGTGCGCGGCATGGCATTCCCCGGCCCCCGGCCTGCCAAGAAGCACGAAAAACGCTCGTCTCGGTCACCCAAACCGGACAGTTCGCGCGAGGGGTAGGTCAGGAGGTCTGGAGTCTCACGCGACGAGGCCAAGTCGAAGGGGTTAGCGAGAAAGGCATGCTCCCTCGGACTGTCGGGCGGGTGCTTTGACCTGTTTGTGGCACATGGAGAATGCTTCTGAGAGGCCCTCGGAGCTGGCGGGTGCTCGCAGCAGGCCAAGCGACAGGCGCAGATTCACCGCGGGTTCTAGCGCCCCACGAGATGAGCTTGCGCCCGGGGAGGAGCAACGCGATACGTCCGATCATCTCTTGTCTGGAGGCCGCGGGCGGTCGCTGTTGTCGGGCTGCGCAGCTTCGCCAAGATCTACGGCTTGGCGGGGCTGCGGCTCGGCTTCGCACTGGGCCACCCGGACCTCGCGGGCTACCTCGACCGTGCCCGAGCGGTGTTCAACGTCAACAGCCTGGCGCAGGTGGCGGGCCTGGCAGCGCTCCAGGACGGCGAGCACGTTCGCCGCACCCGCGCATACGCGGCGGCCTGCCGGGAGTTGTTCGCGCGCGGCCTCTCGGCCTCGGGTGCGCGGCCCGTGCCCAGCGAGGCGAACTTCGTCGCGGTCGAGGTGGGAGACGACGCGGCGGTCGCGGCGGGCCTGCTCGAGCGCGGGTTCGCGGTGACTGCCCTAGGCGGCCGGGATGTGCCGGGCCGCGTGCTCTGGGACCGCCGGCACAGGCCGGCGGACGGGCGCCAGCCGCTCCGCTGGCGTCGGGCCTAGCGGGCGGACCGGTCCGGCGCGGTGTGGGAGGTGCGGATTTCGGGTGTTGGCGACGTCAGCGCGACCGTGTGGCACTCGGCATCACGCCCCGCAGGACCTGGTCCACCAGCGAGGCGAGCCATCGCCGGGTCACGGGCTGGTTCTCGAGCAGTGCCCGGTGCAGGACCCCGCCGACGAGCACCGAGAGCAGCAGCTCGCGGCTGGCTCCGGCGCGCCACTCGCCGCGGCGCCGCGCCCGGGCCACCAGCGCGCGCCCCGGGGCCTCTGCGTGGGCCTTCAAGCGCCGCGCGGCAAGGCTGGCGACGCTCTGCTGCGAAGAGGGCGAGAGCGCCGCCCGCACCACCGCCCGCCCTGTGGGCCCGCTGGCCAGAGTTGCGACTCCCTCGAGCATGCCCAGCAGATCGCCCCGGAGAGAGCCGGTGTCGGGCACTTGCGCGGCCAGACCGTCCAAGACCTGCTCCAGGGCCGCCGCGACCAGCTCCCCGCGCGTTGGCCAGCGCCGGTAGACGCTGGTCTTGTTCACCTCGGCTCGGCGCGCGATGCGCTCGACGCTCAAGCCCTCCAGCCCCGACTCCGCGAGCTCCTCCAAGGTCCGCGACAGCACCGCCTCGACGATGGGGGCGCCGCGGGCGCGGCCGGCGTCGCGGCGGCTCTCCCGCTTCTGGTGACTCATGCGCAGGACTATTGCATCCGGGCCGAAACTTCGTCTATTGCTGGGTCATTGCAACATGTCGTGGCAATAGGCGCGGAGCCTCCCATGCGTATCGCAGTCGCCTGCATCGACACCCGCGGCGGAGTGCAGCCTTACGTTGGCTTGGCCCTGGGCCTGCGACGCGCCGGGCATGACGTCCGGGCGGTGGCTCCCTCGGATCTCGCCCCCTTGTTCGAGGGCGTGAACATCCCTGTGCGCGCACTCTCTGGGAGCATCGAGGAAGCGCTGCGCGCCTCGGGTGGGGCTGCCGAACGTGGGCGCCTGGCCACCATACGCCTGATGTCTCGGGAGCTGCCCTCGCGCCTGCGCACCTGGACCAAGGAGGCGTTGGAGGCCTGCGAGGGCGTGGACGTCGTCACCGGGGGCGTCGGCGGCATGGTGCTCGCGCTCTCGGTCGCCGAGAAGCTGGGCGCCCCCTTCGTCGAGGCGCACCTGCAGCCGGTGGGCGCACCTACCGACGCCTATCCGGGTGTCCTGCTGCCTGGGACCCCTCCCTGGCTCGGGCGCGCCGCGCTGCGCCTGAGCCATCACCTCTCGGAGCGGATCCTCTGGTTGCCGTTCAAGGGCCAGATGGCAAAGACCCGTGAAGAGGTGCTGGGTCTGCATGGGCCGCCGCGCGCGGCGCAAGGCCAGCCGGTGCTCTATGGCTTCAGCCGCCACGTGGTGCCCCTGCCCGAGGGCGGCGAGAGACCCCGCCACGTCACCGGGTACTGGATGTTGCCGGCGCCCCCCACCTTCCGCCCGCCGCCTGCGCTCGAGGCCTTCCTGGCTGGCGGCCGTCCGGTGGTGAGCGTCGGCTTCGGCAGCATGTCCAGCAGGGACCCGCAGCGGCTGACGGCCCTGGCGCTGGGTGCGGCGCGCTTGGCCAAGGTCCGCGTGGTGCTGCTCTCTGGTTGGGGCGGGCTGAAGACGCTCGAGAACGATGACGTCTTCTGTGCCGACGCGCTGCCGCACGACTGGCTCTTTCCCAGGGTCGCGGCAGCGGTCCACCACGGCGGCGCAGGCACCACCGGCGCTGCGCTGCGCGCCGGAGTCCCGGCCATCGTCGTGCCTTTCACGATGGATCAGCCGTTCTGGGCTTCACGCGTGGCAGCGCTGGGCGCCGGCCCGGCTCCCATTTCCAGAAGGTGGCTGACCGAGGCCTCGCTGGCGGCAGCGCTGCGCACGGCGGTATGCGACGAGGCCATGCGCAAGCGCGCGGCAGAACTGAGCGAGAAGATCCGCTCTGAGGACGGACCTGCGGCGGCCGCCGAGTGCTTCGGGCGGCTTGCCGCGTCCTTGGGCAAGACCTAGAGGGCCAGCCGAGCCTCATCCTGGTGGTCCACGGTTCGCGAGCGGAAGGCTACTCGCGTGCAGCGACCGCGTTCTGCGGCCCGCAGCGGTGACTACGGTCCCCACAGCTGGTGATTCCACACCCCGCTTCGCCGGCGCCTACATGTCACCGATCCTCCTTTGCCCACCGTAGATCAGTGGGACGACCCGCAGGCACGGCAATTGCTAATTCCACGAAGAATGCTGAGCGGCGCCCCGACCAGAGCAGAGCGACCGCGTTGAGCAAGGAGACAAGCAAGGAAATTATCTTGTAGGTTCGGCATCCGCAGCTGCCGCCCGGTTTGCAAGGAGACTCTAATGAAAGCATGGTTCGGCGTCGCAACCGTTGGGATATTCGCCGCTCTGTCTTCAGCCGAGGCCTCCGCGGCGCCTTTCTTTCAAGACAATTTCGACAATTGTACGCAAAACTGCGTGGCCGCTCAGTTGGCCGCGCCTCCAGGTTGGGCGCAATGGTATGCCCCCGCTTCTGCTACCGTAGGCGGAACGACCCACTATGACGGAGAAATAGCATCCCCGGGTCGGAATGGGACAGGAAAATCATTCAAGACATGGAGAGCGGGTTCTTATTGGACTGATTATAATGGAACGCTGCTTTATAGTTTTGACGGCTCCTATGATAATATCTATATGCGGTACTATGTAAAGTGGCCCACGACGATGGACCTTACGTATTCAGAAGCAGCCAACCTGAAACTGTGGCGACTCAATTACGGGGGAGGTCCGAACGAAATCTACTTGAACATTACCGGTGAAGGACCGTCTCTTCGGAATGATGGATTGCTTCAGGTGTATAAAGTCTCTAATTCGAGCTTTGTTACTATTCTTGATAATGCTAATCTTCGAGCCGCCTTGGACGGCAATTGGCATTGTTGGGAGTGGCACATAGACTTGTCCTCGGGTGTTTTGGAGTTCTGGCTTGACGGCATTAACAAGTACAGCGCCTCGAATTGGGGCTTTGTGGGCGGCACGTTTGATATGATGCAGCATTTTTCAATGGGAAATTCTTTTAGCGGCACTTGGCAGCCTGAGTGGGAAGCGATGGACATCGACGACTTCGTGTTGAGCACGACTTACGTCGGGCCAGGTGAAACGGAGCCTGACACGCAGCCGCCTGGCCGCTCGAACGGCTCGCCCTCCGGGACCCTGGCCGCGGGCACGACCTCGACCGCGGTCTCCCTGTCAACTGACGAGGACGCCGCCTGCAAGTACGCGACCACCGCCGGGGTGTCGTATGGCTCGATGAGCGGGTCGTTCTCGGCCACCGGCGCGATGAGCCATTCCTTCACCGCCAGCGGCCTGGTGGGCGGCAACTCCTATTCCTTTTACGTACGCTGCCAGGACTCTTCCGGAAACGCGAACGCTGACGACTTCCCGATCTCCTTCACCGTCGATCCCGCGGGCGCCACGGATGCCGGCACCGGGCTCGATGCCACCATCTCGAGTGACGCCTCGGATTTGCCCGGTTCGATCGCCAATCTGGCCGTGCGCGGCACGACGACCAGCTCGGTGACCCTCTCCTTCACTGAGGTCAGCGACGGTGCGGGCCAGCCAGCCAGCTACGAGGTGCGCTATTCCCAGCCGCCTCTGAGCTGGGGGAGTGCCACTCAGGTCCAGGGCACCTGCTCGGCTCCGTTGGCCGGGCAGTCCATCGGGGCGACGCGGACCTGCACGGTCGAAGGGCTCTCCGAGGCCACCTCGTACGAGTTCCAGCTCGTCGCCTTCCGCGGCACCTTCCAGGTCAATGCGGTGTTCGGCCCGCTTTCGAATGTGGCCGCAGGGATCACGGATTCCAGCGGCGCTCAGGACGCCGGGGCCGCCGACGCCAACGGAGCTGGACGGGACGCGAGCACCTGCGCCGCTGGGGCGTCGTGCAGCTCGGCCGACGGGTGCCGGCACGGAACGACGAACTGTGCGACGGGCGAGGCGGTCTGCGAGAACCTCACCAACGCGCCTAATGGGACATCCTGTGGCGCTCAGGGTACCTGCCAGGAAGGGGCGTGCAGCACTTGCCCTGCGGGCGAATCCTGCGCCTCCATCGACGGCTGCCGAGTCGGGGTCATCGACTGCTCCCAGACTCCAGCGGTCTGCGGCTCCTTGACGAATCGTCCTGACGGCTTCGCCTGCAGCGGTGGCGTGTGCAATGCCGGGGCGTGCAAGCCTCTCGCCTCGGCGGATGCCGGCAATATGTGCGGGCTGGGCACGCACCTGGATCCGTCTAGCGGGACCTGCATTGCCGACACCGTGGGCGCCGACGCTGGTCCGTTGCCTTCGCTCGAGGCCGGCTGCAGCTGCTCGGCAGGGGCAAGCGCGGCCGCGCCGTTGACGCTTCTGGCGGGTTTCCTGGCGATCACCATTCGCCGTAAGCGCCTGCGGCGCTGACCTGGCCGGCCCACCGGTCCACTTCGCGCGTGCGATGCCGTCGCCTGTCGACACACCTGGCGCTGCGCCGCCCGCTCGGGAACCGGTGCAGGCACGCTCACGCGGGCTGCCCTAGACCCGCTCCTGCTTGCCTGGTCATTACATTCGTAAGCAGAGCGAGCTGAGGGGCGACGCTGGAGTTGCGCGGCGTCGACGGGGCGAGAGGCTCGGGCAGAGAGCCGGCACGCAGGCTCGCCGCACCAACGGTGGCTTGCTTGGGTCGGGAGGCCGAGCCGATGGAGGGCTTGCGGGGGGAGGCAGGCACGATGAGAGGGCGCCAGCTCGAGTGCCCCGCGAACACGCCCGTGTAGCGGACTAGATGGAGCTTGGGGCGGGGAACGAGCAAGGCGATGCGCCGCATCATCTGCTGGCCGGTGAGGCGCAGAAGGTGGCTGTCGTCCGGGAGCGGGTACTTGAGGACGTAGCAGTCCTGGCCCTTCCCGGGCATCGTCGAAGACCAGCCCATGGCCGGAACGTCCGGAGGGGACGCCGTCACCGTCGCCGCTGGCCTCGACCTGGCTCCAGCGCTGGCCGTCCCAGGACCAGGTCGCGGCGACGGGGCTGCTGCCGAACAGCCAGGTTCCTGCTCCGAAGAGGAGGACGTCGCCGCGCGCGCCATAGGCCATGGCGTGTCCCGTGAGCGGCAAGGGGCCGACGCTGCCCTCGGGGACGCGCAGCACCCATCCCTGGCTGTCCCACTCGTAGGTTTCGCCGTCGGCGCCGGCTCCCGAGGGCGCGGGCCTCCACCGATCCCGACCCCGGCGAGTCCGAGCAGCAGGAGGCAGAGCGGTGAAGGGCGCCATTCGTCCCGGTGGGAAGGCGGCCTCCGATGCCGCCGCGAGGTCGCGAACCAAGAGCTGATCGATGCCGAAGTCCAGCCCCAGGAGGTGCTCGCCGAGCGACAGCGCCCCGAGCAACGCCAACGGCGACCAGAGAAGGACCCTCGGAATGGGCCACTGCGCCACCAGCCCTGCTACGCTCGCACACTGGACCTGCCGCCGAGCCCCCAGCGGCGCCGCCGCCGGTCGCGGTAGCGACGCGAGTAGCCTGGCGAGGGAGTGCGAACATGGCCATCGGGCCGCGCATCAAGAGTGTCACCACCACGGCGACGGCCAGGGACGTGATGGTGGTCAAGTGCCAGTGCGAGCGCTGCAAGACGACCTACTCCTACGAGAAGGGGATCACGGCCGCGGTCAGCGTTAGCGCGCAGACGATGTCCCAGGCCGCGGGCGACGCCGGGGGGCTCAGGCTGGGTGCGGCGCTCGCGCTCGCCGAGCGACGAAGCGAGGTGGTGCAGAGGAGCGAGGTCGGCTCCCAGGCCTGCCCGAAGTGCGGGTACTACCAGTCGTACATGGCCGAGGACGCCGCCGACCTGCATGCGCGGATGCTGTCGTGGCTGCCGACGCTCCTGCTGATTGCCGTGGGCGGGCAGCGGGGTTGCGCGGCCGTGATGTGCTCATCGTCGGCCACGAGCGACGCGGGAGGCGACACCAGGGCCCTGCAGACCGCGCTGTTCTTCGCGGCGGCCCTGGTCACCAAGTACGTGGTGCAGCTGCTCTACAGGCCGTGGTGGCTCGCCGGCTGGAAGCAGCATCGGGTTCGCACGACCCTCAAGCCCGAGGTGTCGTGGAAGAGCGAGCAGAAGACCTAGTCGGAGCGCCAGTCGCCAGAGTCAGGCGAGAACGCCGACCGACTGGAGTCTGCGGCGGGAGGCGCGACGGGCTGCGGAGGACGGACCCATGGGCTCTCGCGGCGCGCAGGGCGGCGGGTGCGAACGTCGGAGGGCGAGGAGGTCTGCGCCGGCGGAGCTGCCCAGGTCCCCGCCGGCGAGTGGGGTAGTGCCGGGCGGTCAGGCGAAGAGTTCGCCCTGGGCCGAACGGCGAGGAGGAGCGGTGGTGGGCAGGTCGAGGTGGTCGAGGATCTTGCGAGCGACCTCGGGGTCCTCGATGAAGGCGATGATCGAGAGGGCGGAGCCGCACTTGGGGCAGTTGAGAATTTCTGGACCGTAGACACGGTCGCAAGAGGCTGGCCCAATCCAGGTAGCGATGGCGAGGGTTGGGCGCGAGCTCTGGGAAGAAGGAGTCGTCGCCGAGAGCCCTACCCGGATGACCGGGCGCCCTGCCGGGCGGCTGGGTGTCCCTGCCACACCGGTCTCCCCCTGGCCCTTCCCGGAGAAGCCGGTGCGTGAGCGGGCCTCGAAGGTCAAGGGCCTGGTGGTGCCGAGCGGTCCGAGGGCGATGTGCGGGCCGCCCGAGCTACGGCAGGCGGTAAGCCACCTTCAGCTCCACGTAGTCGACCTCCACGCGGGCGCTTGCAGAGCCGTTGGTGCCCTGGGGCGCGATGGCGAGGGTGATCTCCTTGCGCGGCCCGGTGATCAGCCGGGCGGTCTGCTCCGGGTCGGTCGTCGTCCACCGCAGCATCCCCGGGGTCGAGAGGCCGAACGAGGCGGCGGCGACGGGCATGAACGTCCCGCGGTCCCACACGTAGGCGCGGACTCCGTCGATGGGGAGCGAGGCGTTCTCGCCGTTCCCGCCGGCCCACCAGGTGGCGGTGACCGCGCGCAGGACCGTGCCCCTCTCGGCCTCGGCGGCCGCGAAGGCGAAGCGCGCCACCTGTCCTGGCCGCGCCGAGGCTCCGTTCTCCCATTCCCAGGTGTCGGACAGGAGGTTGCCGGCCGCGTCCCAGCCACCGAAGAGGACGGCGCGGTGGCGCGCGTCGTCGAAGACCAGCCCATGGCCGGAACGGGCGGAGGGGACGCCGTCACCGTCGCCGCTGGCCTCGACCTGGCTCCAGCGCTGGCCGTCCCAGGACCAGGTCGCGGCGACGGGGCTGCTGCCGAACAGCCAGGTCCCTCCTCCGAAGAGGAGGACGTCGCCGCGCGCGCCATAGGCCATGGCGTGCCCCGTGAGCGGCAAGGGGCCGACGCTGCCCTCGGGGACGCGCAGCACCCATCCCTGGCTGTCCCACTCGTAGGTTTCGCCGTCGGCGCTGGGCCGACCGAAGGGCTCGGAGGAGAGCGCGCGGAAAGTCTGTCCCCCGAAGAGCACCGCGCGCCGGCGGGCCTGGTCGTAGGCGAGGGCGTGGAAGCACCGCGCTTGCGGAGCGCCCGCCGCGCGCGCCTGGCGCCAGGACTCACCGTTGAAGAGCCAGGAATCGGCGAGGGCGGTGTAGCCGGCATGGTCGCTCCCGCCGTTGAGCAGGACCTCCTGCAGGTACGGGTCGAAGACCATGACGTGGCCGAACCGAGGTGAGGGGCTGACCTGCGGCGCAGGTGGCGTCCGCACCTTCCAGCGCTCGCCGTCCCATTGCCAGGTATCGGCCCAGAGCCGGGCGTCGTCGGTGCCCCCGAACAGGACCATCTGCCCGCGGGCGGCGTCGTAGGCCAGCGCCGCCGCACGGCGCGGCGACGGACACGGCTCCCCGGCTGCCGGGGTGAGCTTGTGCCAGCGCATCCCGTTCCACTCCCAGGTGTCGTTCAGGAAGACGGCCTTCTCGCCGTCCCGGGACTCGCCTCCGAAGAGCACCGTGCGCCCCCGGCGGGGATCGTAGGCCAAAGAGTGCCAACGTCGCGGCGGAGGCGTCGCCGCCGTGCCTTGAGCCTCCCAGGAAGTCCCATCCCATTCCCAGGTGTCGTCCAGGTTCTGGGCACTGAGGCCCCCGCAGAGCACGAGCCAGTTCCGCGACGCGTCGAAGGCCATCCCGGCCTGGGCCCGCTCGAGCGGGCTGGTGGCCGAGGCCTTCGCGCTCCAGGTGGCGCCGGCGAAGACCCAGCTGTCATGGAAGAAGCGGTTCCCGGAGGAGCCCCCGAAGACGACGACGCCCACCCTCGGCACGAAGACCATGGCGTGGCCGCGTCGCGCCTCGGGCTTGGTCTCGACGAGGATCTTGCTCCAGGCCGCGCCGTCCCACTCCCAGGTGTCCTGGTGCACGGTGTTGTCGCCCACGGAGTCCTTGACCCTTCCGCCGAAGAGCAGGAGCCGCTTGCGCTCAGGATCGAAGACCATCCCGTGCTCGCTGCGCGCCGGAGGTCCGCCTCCCGCCCCCAG
Source organism: Deltaproteobacteria bacterium (assembly GCA_016218885.1). Lineage (GTDB taxonomy): Bacteria > Myxococcota > Myxococcia > Myxococcales > UBA5297 > JACRCT01. The sequence goes on from JACRCT010000254.1 coordinate 9,343, forward strand.
GAGGTGCCACCTCGCCCCGTCCCACTCCCAGAGATCGTCCAGGAAGGTCTTGTCCCACGAGCCGTCCGGGACCTCGCCGCCGAAGAGGAGGACCCGCTCCCGCTCGCGGTCGTAGGCCAGCGCGTGGCGTGCCCGCGCCGATGGCGCCGGGCCTTCCAGCGTGCGCAATGCCCAGCTCGCGCCGTCCCACTCCCACAGGTCCTGCAGGACGCTTCCCTTGTACTCGCCGCCGAACAGGACCACCCGACCGCGCGCGGCGTCGTAGGCCATGGCGTGGCCCTTGCGCGGAGACGGGTTGCCGTCCTTCTCGGGGTCTTTGGGCGTGCGCTCGGACCACGAGGATCCGTCCCACTCCCAGGTGTCGGCGTTCCCGTCGCCGCCTCCGAAGAGCAGGACCCGGCGGCGCGCCTCGTCGTAGGCCAGGGCGAGGCCGTCGCGGCGGGAGAAGCTCTTGCTCCAGGAGCGGCTCAGCCAGCTCCCGGCCCGGCCCGTCTCGGCCGCCGCCATCGCCTGGCCGTCGAGGGCGACCAGGGACTGGGCGTCGGCGACCGCCACCTGTGACTCCGGCTGCTGGTGGCGCCGCTCGAAGCGGGGCCGCAGCTCGTAGTCGTGGGGGTTCTCGAACTCGCTGCCGGGCACCTTGCCGGCCAGGGTGGCGGTCCAGACCACGTCCTTCACGTTCACCACCGGGCTGCGGTTGCCGGCCCGGTCGGTGGCGAGCAGGAACAGGCGGGCGCGGTCGATCTGCGCCAGGTCCAGGCGGAACGAGCCGTCGGCGGCGGCGGTGGCGCTCCCCAGCGGAGTGGCGCTCGCTGCGCTCGCACCGGCCTGTGTGGGATCGGCGTCGTAGGCGGTG
>JACRCT010000255.1 GCA_016218885.1 Deltaproteobacteria bacterium
CCAGAAGCGCGGCTGCACCATCATCTTCGTCTCCCACTCGCTCGAGTCGGTGCAGAAGATCTGCAACCGGGCGATTCTCCTCTCGCACGGTCAGATCATCGCCGATGGCCCTGCCATGCAGGTGGCGCTCGAGTATGCCGATCGCGTCGCCAGAAAGCAGCTCGAGGCGCCGCTGTCGCCCTATGAGAAGGAGCGCATCCCCGTCTGGAAACGCAGCGCCGCCCTCCTTGCCATTGTCGCCATCGTTGGAACGGTCGCCTGGATGGGCGCCACGTTCGTCCTCGCCAAGGAGATGCCCGCGCAGCGGCCTCCAGTCCATCGGCTCCTCGGCCAGCAGCCGGCGCCAGAGCCGACCGCTCCGTCCACGTCCACCGGCCAGAGATGAGCGCCATCCTGAGCATCCGACGCGGGAATCCGGTCACCCCGAGCGTAGCTCCCGCCGCGCAGTGGCGGGAGCGAAGTCCAGGGGCCCCTCGACTCCGGGGCTCGTGCTCCTGAGCGGCAGTGGGTCCCATTCTGAACGTTTGAGGCTAGATCCCGTTCGCGGCGCTAAAGGGGCCAGTGTCCGAGCCAGGAGCGTGAGCGACTGGACCTGTCGGATCCCGCCCCGGGTCTGTCAGGACGTCGGCGCGTGAGCGTGGGAAGGTCCACGCCCTTACGGTCGTGGCTCGGACACGTTCTGCTCGAATACTCCATCTCTCGGTTCAGGATGAGAGCCACTCTCTCCTGAACTTGCCGAAGGGTCGCCCCTCCGCTTCGGGCGACCGGAACCTCTCGATCCATGATCAGGGTGGCATCCACTCCCAGGCGCAGGTGGGTCGCCGCTACCAGGAGGCCTGGCAATCGGGGAGGTGGCCGATGTTGCGAGCGTTCAGGGGCTGGGCAAGCACGGTCGGAGGAGCGTCGGGGTCGAGCTCTCCGACCCGCTTGTTGACGAGCAGCACCTCGTAGGCCCACGCCGGAAACGGCCGGGTCAGCCACGAGCAGGCGTTGTTGTTGAAGTGGACGTTGACCACGTGGAAGGTGCCCTTCAACCTGCGCACCGTCTGGACGTACTTCGGTGAGTCGAACTCGTGGAACTCCACCACGAGCTGGTCGATGTCGGCCAAGACCTCCTCGGGTGCCGTCAGCAGCGAGGCCCACTCCGCCCCCTCGACATCCATCTTGACGACCAGCTTCTTGCCGCCATCGCCGTTGGCGGCGATCTGCTGCGCCAGGGTGTCGAAGACCCTGCCGTCGCTCTGCGCGGGCTCCGCTCCGATGCACTCCGCGTGGAACCGCACCCTCCCCCCCTGGCAGACCGGCCGGGTCAGGTCGAAGCAGTCGTATTGATGCACGGTGATGCCGCAACGACGAGCGAGGTCGCAACCCCACTCGTCTCTGCCCTCGATGCCATAGGAGTAGCCCGACCGGACCCGATCCAGCAGGTTGTCGCAGAGCAGGTATCCGCCGTCGCGCGGGTGCCCGAAGCGCTTGAGCGAGCAGTTGCGAAGCGACACCGGACGCAGCTCGGAGAACAGCTCCTGCCGGACGCGGGCAGTCTCGGCCGAGACCGTGATGCGGCCCACCCTCGTGAAGAGGAACGCCGCCAGGACCGCCACGGCGGGAATGGAGAAGATCAGGACCCGCCTGTACCTCTTGAGGAACACGAGTGCTCCTCCTCACGGACGGCGGGATCACGCCGCACACCAGGTCCCGAGCCGCCCGAGAGCACTGGGCGCGAACCTGTCGGGCGGCTACGAAGGTTGCGCCAACCTCTTCTCGAGGAACTCGACGATGCGCTGGCAGGCCTTGCCGTCGCCGTACGGGCTCCCGGCCGTCGCCATGCTTCTGTAGTGCGCGGGGTCGTCGAGGAGGCGTTCGACGCTCTCGACGATGCGTTCGCGGTCGGTGCCGACCAGCGCCGCCGCCCCCACCTCCACCGCCTCCGGGCGCTCGGTGACCTCGCGCATCACCAGCACCGGCTTGCCCAGCGCCGGCCCCTCCTCCTGCACTCCGCCGCTGTCGGTGAGCAGCAGGTAGGCTCGGTCCATCAGCCACAGGAACGGGAGGTAGGAGAGCGGCTCGATCAGGTGCATCCGCGCCAGCGCTCCCAGGCGCTCGTGGACCGGCCCGCGCACGTTGGGGTTGAGGTGCACCGGGTAGACGATCTCCAGGTCCTCACGGCGCCGGACGAGGTCGGCAAGCGCCTCGCACATCGAGGCCACTCCCGGTCCGAAGTTCTCCCGTCGGTGGCCCGTCACCAGCACCAGCCGCCGCGAAGGATCGAGCGTGAGCCCGGCGATGCCTCCCAGCGCCCGCGCCCTCGGCAGCGACTGGTACAGGGCGTCGATGACCGTGTTGCCGGTCACGAGCACGTCCTTCTCCGGGTAGCCCGCCTTCAGCAGGTTCGCGCGCGAGCCCTGGGTGGGCGGGAAGTGGAAGTCGGTCAGTGAGCTCGCCAGGACCCGGTTGATCTCCTCGGGGAAGGGCTGGAACTTGTCGAAGGAGCGCAGCCCGGCCTCGACGTGCGCGACCTTGCGGCGGGCGTAGAAGGCGGCGAGCGCCACCGTGAAGGCGGTGGTGGTGTCACCCTGCACGATCACCACGTCGGGCTGGTGCTCGGCCAGGACCGGGCGCATCGCCAAGAGCACCCGCGCGGTCACGTCGAAGATGTCCTGCCCCGGCGCCATCAGGTCCAGATCCACGTCGGGCTCGAGGTCGAAGACCTCCAGCGCCTGATCGAGCATCTGGCGGTGCTGGGCGGTGGCGCAGACCACCGTCTGGAAGCGGTCCGGGCGGGCCCGCAGCGCGCCGACGAGCGGGGCGAGCTTGATGACCTCCGGGCGGGTGCCCATGGCGACGAGGATGCGATGCGGTGAGCTCATGGAAAGAGTCCTGTCTATTCACCAACTCGATGAGGAGATTCCGGCTCGTCCGCCGTCGTGGCCGCGACGCCCGGCGAGGCGAGCCCCAGCCCCCAAAGCAGCGCGAAGGTCAGCGCCACTCCGGTGTGGAACTGGGTGTAGTGCACCAACCCCAGAAGGTGGAAGGCGATCAGGGAGAGCAGCGCCCCCGCAGCGGCGATCGATCGACCCCGCGCTCGCCGCCACAGCGCCAGCGCCAGCGCCAGCTGCTGCGCGAGGTAGAGCGCGAGCCCGAAGATCCCCGTCTCGGCCCAGACGGTGAGGGCGACGTTGTGCGCCGAGGTCTGGAGGATGGTCCGGGTCCATTCCGGCCAGTCGGGCTGCAGGTGGGCCTTGGCAGCGCCGCCGTAGCCCCCGAACCCGACCCCGAGGACCGGGTGCTCCTGGACGATCTTCCAGCCCGTCTGCAGGGCCATCGCCCGCTCGCCCTCCTGGAGATTCAGCCAGGCATTCGCTGCCCGCTGCCGCCAGGTGGGCGAGAGCGCCAGCGCACCGGCCGCCAACAAGGCCACCGCCGCCGCCGAGGCCAGACGCTGACGGCCGCTCAGCAGCGAAGCGAGTCCCACCACGACCGCCACGAGCGCCGCTCCCAACGCAGCCCTGGCGTACGACAGGTAGGCGCAGCCCAACACCACGACGAGCGCGGCCGCCGCCAGCGCGCGCCGCCTGAACGTCGAGGACATCAAGGTCAGCGCCAGCGCGGGGCCGGCCATCGCCGCCGCACCATGGGCGAAGCGCAGCCGGTGGAAAAAGAGCCCGATGCCCGCCCGCTTCACCGGCCCTCCGAAGTCGCGGGCAAAGTCCTCGTGCAGGCGGTCCATCGGGAACTTGAACGGCCCCAGCGACGCCCAGGGCCAGGGGACCGCGATCTGGAAGGAGGCCACCGCCGCCTCTGCCAGCCAGCCGATGCCCAGCGTCCAGGCGAGGGCCGCCCAGGGCACGCCGAAGGTGGAGATGGCAGCCAGGCTGAGCGGCGCGAGCGTGTCCAGGGCCTGCGTCCAGCGACCGCTGCGCGGCAGCTCGCTCGCGTTCCCGATGGCCAACGCGAGGAACGGCGAGAGGGCCTGGTAGGCCACCAGCGCGAGCGTGAGCGCGGCGAAGGCACGCAGGTCCTTGGGAATCCGGAGCTGCTTCCAGGCGACCAGGCCAAGCAGCAGCGCGAGGCCGGCGCCGGCCTGGGCAAGGCCCTCACCCAGCAGGGTCCCCAGCACCCAGACAATCATCGACAGCGAAGCCACGGCCGCCAGCGCGGGGCGGCGGGTCGAGGCGGCTCCCACGAGCAAGGGTTGCGGCGCGGCGTCCAAGGCGCCGGGCACGCTAGCTGAGCCAGCCCGGCCCTTCAAGGAAGCGCTGTCGAGTGGGTGCTTGCACTGAACTGCGGGAGGCTGGGCTGCAGGCCAGCGGCTCAAGCCGCGCCCTTCGCAGGCTCCATATCGCAGGAAGAAGTCGTCACGAGCGGCGCTGACGACCGGACGCCCCTCAGCCCGCGCAGATGGGCTTGGCAACCTCAGGCGCGACTTCAGTCGCCGGCATCCTCGAAGCGCCCCTAGCGAGCAAAGCGGCGCAGCGCCGCCACCGCCGCCCCCGCAACCAGCGCCATCGGTCCCCAGGCCGCCAACGCCGGCGAGACCATCCCCGCGAGCGCCGCGGCCTTGAAGACGACCAGCAGCGCCCAGTAGCCGATGATGATCACGAACCCCTCGGCGAGCGCCGAGGTCAGGAAGCTGCGCCGCCCAGGCCGCAGCGTCAGCGCGCAGGCGAGCAGTACGCCGGGCAGCCCGCCCAGCGGGTAAGCGAGCTTGTTGTACAGGGTCAGCACCCAGCGCTCCGCGGGCAGGCCCACGTTGCGGCGCAGATCGATCTGCTCGCGCAGGTCGTGCAGGGCCAGCTGCTCGGGACGGCCCTTGATGATGCGGAACGCGGTCGGGTCCTCGTCGAGCACGATGTCGCGCTCCTCGAAGCGCTCCACCTGCGTCGTGCTCCCCGCGAGGGTCCTGGCCGTCCCGCGGCGCAGCTTCCAGACCGACCCGCCCACCGGCTCCAGGCGCTCGGCGTCGATGCGCTGGGCAAGCCGGAAGTCGTCGGACAAGGTGAGCAGCGTCACCCCGGAGAAGCCCTCCGCCACGCTGCCCTGCCGCAGGTGGTAGATGTGCCTGCGCCCGCGGAACCAGCGCACCTCCCCGAAAAACAGCCGGAAAGAGCCCCAGTAGTGGAAGCGCTCGACATTGATCTGGTCGACCCTGCGACTGGCCGGCCCGACTCCCACCTCGTCGCCGACCATGACCGCTCCGCCGAGGAGCAGGGCCACGGCGGCGACCGGACCCAACAGGTGCGCGGGCCCCAGCGCGAGCGAGCGCAGCGCGATGTACTCCCCGCGGCGCCGCAGCCCCGCCATCGTGACCCCCGCGGCGATCAGCATCGCCCCGGGCGCCAGCTCGTAGGCGACCAGCACCGCCTTGCAGGCATAGAGCTCGAGCACCCAGCGCAGCCAGGCGGGGCCGACGTAATACTTGGCTCGATCGACGTAGTCGACGACCAGGTAGATCAGGCACAGGCCGGCCAGCGTGCCCGCGAACGCCTTGAGATACTCGAGGGCGACGTAGCGCCACAGGATGCGCAGGCGCACGCTAGCCCCCCACCCGTGCGGCACGCCGCAAAAGCGCGATCCCGATGGCCACGAAGAGCAGGTTGGCCAGGTGCGCTGCCAGCAGCGCAGGCAGCCGACCCTGCTCGGCGGCGACCTCGGCGGCGCGGGCCACGACGTAGTAGCCGACGTACGCCGCCAGCGTGGCCACCGCCCCCAGGGCGCGCGAGCCCTGCCGGCGTCGCATCGCCAGGGGCACCCCGCACAGAGCGAAGGCGACGGTGGCGAGCGGGCCTGCGGTGCGCCGGGCCTCGGCGACGCGCAGCGAGCGTGCCTCGGCGGCCTGGCCTTCTCGCTCGGCGCGCTCGGCGCGCTCCCCCAGCTCGCCGGGAGTGAGCTCCTCGCGCGGCCGGCCGAACTGGTTGCGGCGCAGCAGGTCGTCGGTCACGCCGATGTTGAGCGTGGCGTGCTGGAAGGTGAGGACCGCGTAGTCCTCGGCGGACGCCGCGGAGCGATGGATCTCCCCGTCGCCCAGGACGAACCGCAGCGTGCCCCCGCCTCCATGCGGGTCGACGTAGCCGTTGCGGGCCAGCACCAGCAGCGAGGCGTCCGGGTCACGCTCGTCGGCGAGCAGCACGTTGCTGAAGCGGCGGGTCTTGGGAGAGACGCCCTGCGAGTAGAGGGTGATGGCGTTCAAGGTGTCGTAGAAGACGCCTGGCTTCACGTCGCCGGCCATGTTGCGCTTGATGAGGTTGTTGACGTGCAGCCGCAGGGCGGCCAGGCCGTGAGGCTCGGGGCCACGCCCCATGGCGATGCCTGCCGCGGAGATGAGCAGGGCGAGCCCGAGCGGGGCCACCCACAGACGCCACGGAGCGACGCCGGAGGCCGCCAAGGCCGTCACCTCGCGGTCCTCCGACCAGCGACCGACGGCGAGCAGCAGCGCGAACAGGTAGGACACCGGCATGGCCATCGCCAGGAAGTGCGGGGCGAGGTAGCCCAGCACCCGCGCCAGATCGACCGGGCGCACCGCCGAGCCGAGCATCACGTCGATGCCGCGCAAGAGCTGCATCGCCAGGAGCAGGCCGAACAGGAACGAGAGCGCGGCGGCGAAGGGGCCGACGATCTCCAGTGCGAGGTAGCGATCGAGCCGCGGGATCCGCAAGCACGTTCTCGGTCGAGTGGGCTAGAAGCCGGTGAGGTTCTGGTACGCCTGGCGCATCAAGCTCGTGGCCAGCCGGCGCAAAGCCAGCCGCCGGTTGGCCTCCATCTCCAGGACCAGGGTCCCGGGCTTGGCCGGGAGATCGGGACGGCTGGGCAGGTAGTCCTCGGTGCCGGTGACGGTGGTCTCGGCAAGCTGCTCACCCGCGCGCACGACCTTCACCACGATCCTGGCCTGAACGCGATAGCTGGTGCTGGTGCTGGCGAGGTGCCCTGCGTCGCTGTAGAGGCTGGCGACGATGGCCGGACCCTCGCTGACCTCGACTATCTCCCCGAGCGCCGTGGCGTCGGATGCCTCGCCGCCCTCGCGCCCCCAGCGGGAGAGCTCATCGCGAAAGGCCTCGGTGAAGGCGCCCTCGAGACCGGGCTCGGCGGTGAGGTTCTTGAAGACCGGGACATGGAGGGTGCGCGCGTTGCCGGGCAGCGGCCCCCCACCCGCCGTGAAGCGGTACCCGCAGGCGAGGGTGAGCGCCACGGCGGGCAGGAGCCACACGCCCGCCGGGCAGGACACGGAAGGTCGGGGCCTTCGCTCGGAGGGAGAGTCGAGCATCCGGCCCCTTGCCTATGCGACCACGAAGTTGATCAGCCTCTTGGGGACGAAGACGACCTTCTTGATCGTCTTCCCGGTGAGGTGCGGCGCGACCTTCTCGTCCTTCATCGCCGCGGCCTGCACCTCCTCCTGGCCGGCCTCCACGCCCACCTGCACCTGCCCGCGCAGCTTGCCCATGACCTGGACGGCGTAGACCGCGGCGTCCTCGGCGGCCAGAGCGGCATCGAAGGCGGGCCAGGTGCGCGCCTGCAGGCTCTCGGTGGCCCCGTAGGCCTCGTCGATCTCCTCGGCGATGTGCGGCGCGAACGGGGAGATCATCGCCGCCAGCAGGCGCACCGCCTCGGCCATCGCCGCCCGCTCGGCCTTGTCCGCCGAGGGCTGCATGGGAGTCAGGTAGTTCACCAGCTCCATCACCCGAGCGATGGCGGTGTTGTAGCCCAGCCTCTCCACGTCCTCGGTGACCCGCTTGAGCGCCTTGTGGGCTGCCTTGCGGATGGCGAGCGCGTTGCCCGTCTCCCCGCCCAGCGGGGCCTTCTCGGCGGCGGCCTCGCGATGCGCGTAGGCCAGGCGCCACACCCGCGCCAGGAAGCGGCTGCAGCCCTCGACCTGCTCGTCCGACCAATCGATGTCCTTCTCGGGGGGGCCGGCGAAGAGCACGAAGGTGCGCGCCGCGTCGGCGCCGAACTTGCCCACGATGTCCGAGGGCGAGACCACGTTGCCCCAGCGCTTGGACATCTTGCGGCCGTCGGGGCCGTTGACGATGCCCTGGGTCACCAGGCGCTTGACCGGCTCGCCGATCTCGACCAGGCCCATGTCCCGCATGACCTTGGTCCAGAAGCGGAAGTAGAGCAGGTGCATCACCGCGTGCTCGGGGCCGCCGACGTAGACGTCCACCGGCAGCAGGCGCTGGGCGGCGGCCTTGTCGAAGGGCGCGGTCTCGTCGTGCGGCGAGAGGTAGCGGGCGAAGTACCAGGTCGAGTCGACGAAGGTGTCCATCGTCTCGACCTCGCGCCGCGCGGGGCCGCGGCACTTCGGGCAGGTCGTGTTCACCCACTCCGGCACCTTGGAGAGGGGCGGCTCGCCGCGACCGGTCAGCACCTTGGCCACGTCGATGTCCGGCAGCTTCACCGGCAGCTGCTCCACCGGGACGCCGATGCCCTCGTGCGCGGGATCGCACTTCTCGCAATACACGATGGGGATGGGGGTGCCCCAATAGCGCTGCCGTGAGAAGCCCCAGTCGCGCTGGCGGTAGGTGACCGCCGGCCCGCCACCGCCCTTGGCCTTCAGCGCTGCCGCGAGCTTCTGGCGGCCCTCGTCGGAAGGCAGGCCGGTGAACTCGTCGGAGGCCTGCATCACGCCGTCGTCGGGGAAGGCCGCGGTGAGCTCCTCGGCCTTGGCCAGCGGGCCGTCCTTGGGCTGGATGACCGGCTTGATGGGCAGGCCGTACTTCCTGGCGAACTCGAAGTCACGCTGGTCGTGAGCCGGGACGCTCATCACCGCGCCGGTGCCGTAGTCGGAGACCACGAAGTTGGCGGCCCACACCGGGACCTTCTGCCCCGTGAACGGGTGGACGGCATAGGCGCCGGTGAACACGCCCTCCTTCTCCGGCTCCTCGTCCTTCTTCTGCTGGGCTGCCTTGCGCTCCATGTCGGCGGCGAAGGCCTCGACCTGGGCGCGGGTCTGGGCGTTGACCAGCTTGGGCATCAGCGCGTGGTCGGGGGCCACCACCACGTAGGTGACGCCGAAGAGCGTGTCGGAGCGGGTGGTGAAGACCTCCAGCGACTCCGCCTGCCCGTCGATGGCGAAGAGGATGGAGGTGCCCTCGGACTTGCCGATCCAGTTCTTCTGCATCGAGGTGATGCGCTCGGGCCACTCGGTGAGCTTGTCCAGGTCCTGCAGCAGCTCCTCGGAGTAGCGCGTGATGCGGAAGGCCCACTCCTGCATCTTGCGCACCACCACCGGGTCTCCGGAGCGCTCGCAGGTGCCCTCCTTGACCTGCTCGTTGGCGATGACCGTGGCGCAGCCGGGGCACCAGTTGACGCGGCTCATCCGGCGATAGACCAGCCCCATCTGCCGCATCTTGAGGAAGAACCACTGGTTCCAGCGGTAGTACTCGGGATGAGAGGTGTTGATCTCGCGATCCCAGTCGTAGGAGTAGCCCACCGACATCATCTCGGCCTTGAACTGGCCGACGTTCTCCAGGGTGCGCTCGGCGGGGTGACGCTGGTCCTTGATGGCCGCGTTCTCGGCGGGCAGGCCCAGCGCGTCCCAGCCCATCGGGTGCAGGACGTCGAAGCCCTTCATCCGGTAGTAGCGCGAGAGCACGTCACCGATGAGGTAGTTGCGCACGTGCCCCATGTGCATCTTGCCCGAGGGGTACGGGAACATCTCCAGCACGTAGCGCTTCTCGCCCTTCCCCTTGAGGCGAAACAGCCCCTCGCGCTCCCAGCGCTGCTGCCACTTGGGCTCGATGGTCCTGGGTTCGTAGCGTTCGTGCACGGCTTCACGCTCCTTGGCGTCTAGAACACGTCAGAGGGCCGACTTATAGGGCGAGCGCCGGGGAGACGGCAATGAGGAAGGGGACCATGGACAGAGGCAGGCGGAGGCTGAGGTGGGTCGGCGGTCGAGGGGCAAGGGTCCTCGTAGCGCGTGACGTGCCGGCGATGCTGCCTGCGGCCTGGAAGGCTGCGCGCCTCGGGTCGCCTGCTTTCAAGTAGCCGCACGGCGCGAAGGCTCGGCCGAGCCCTTTCGAGCCGCATCTCCGCAGCCGCCTTGTGGCGCGCCCATCCCTCGAGAATGCGCCTCCCCGCCGAGCCTGGCAGCGTACGGACTGGCGAACGGATACCGCAGCTCTCCGGGGTGGAAGAGGAGCGCCTGGTTCTGCGCTCGGATTGAGTCAGGGACGCTTACAGACGGCGACCTTCACCACCGAGCTGTCCGCTCGAATCCAGTCCGGCACCGTCACTGGAGCGCTCTTGTTGATGTCCTCCATGGGGTGGAGACCGGCGTCCTTGAAGA
>JACRCT010000256.1 GCA_016218885.1 Deltaproteobacteria bacterium
CACGTCCTTGAGCCGGAGGGCGCCCCTCCCGTTCTCCACCGGCACCACCACCTGCTGCACCAGCCGATCGCCCTCCCGGACCGAGAGGACCGCCTGCGCCCAGGCCGCGCCGCCGACGGTGAGGTCCGCCGCGACATCGCAGCGGGCCCCCACGCCGCCGGCCCGCGGCTGGCAGGCCACGTCCACCCGGCCCAGGGCCAGCTTGGCGTCCGGGGCCTGGGCCGGCGTGCAGGCGGCCAGGGCCGCCAGCAGCAGGGTGGCGCGGGTGGTGGGTGCGGTCATGGCGTCGCTCCGGCCTGGGGTCCGGCCCCACTCTACGTCAGGGTGGGCCGGACCGGGGGCGGCGGCGCGCGTGCTAGCGTGGCCGGATGCGGAACGCGCAGGTGCTCCGGCTCCGCGGCCTGGCCGCCCTCCTCGGCTGGCTGCCGCTCATCCTCGACGCCGCCGACGCCGGCGCGCCGCTGGCTGCCCTGCCAGGCGCCGGCCTCCTGGCCGGGCTCCTGCCGGTGGCGTGGTTCGGCGTGGTGGGGCCGCTCCAGCTCGCCCTGGCGGTTGCCACCCTCTTCCTGGCGCCGCGCCTCACCGTCACCGGCGGCTGGCTCTCCAGCATGGCCTTCGGCCTGGCCATGCTGCTGAACGCCGCACTCTGGCTGCGCGCCCGCCGCGAGGCCGCGGCGCGGGGGTGAGGGGCGGGCCGGATGCGGCCGGCCTCACGCCGGCGCGGTCAGGCTCACCATCCAGTGGACGCCGAAGCGGTCGGCGCACATCCCGAAGTACGGGCCCCAGGGGGCGTTGGCGAGGGGCATGTTCACCTTGCCGCCCTCCGACAGCAGGGCGAAGGCGCGGTCGGCCTCGGCCTTGTCCTTGGCCACGATGGAGACGTGGAAGTTGTTCCCGTAGGTGACCGGGGGCCCGTACCCGGGCACCGCGTCGCTCGCCATGAGGTGCACCGCCTCGGTGATGGGAAGCTGGGCGTGGGCCACCTTGCCCTTGGCGTGCTCGGGGGCGTTCTGCATGAAGGAGGTCTCGCCGAAGGTCTGGCGGAACACCACCTTGGTGCCGAAGACCTTGGCGTAGAGCGCCAGCGCCTCGTCGGTGTTGCCGGGGAAGTTCAGGTAGACGTGCACGAGCTGCATGGCGGGCTCCGCGGTGGGTGTCCCGTCCAGGTAAGGGAGGCCAGGCGGGCGCGCCAGGCCCCGGGGAGGGCCGGGCGCCTTGTGGCCGGCCGCGACGGTCCGTACGCTGGGATCCGTGCTGACCACCGCGCTCCTCCTCGCCGCCCTGGCCGCCGCCGGGCCCCCGCCCACGGCGGAGGCCCCACCCGCCGCCCAGCCCGCCGCCGAGGTGGCCGGGCCGGGCGCTGTCACGGTGGAACCACCCCCCGCGCCGGACCTCGGCGCGCCGCCCTTGGCTGCGGGGCCCAGCCTGGTGACCCCTTCGCCCTCATCGCCCGGCGCCACCATCGGCGGCGCGCCGGTGAAGGCCGTGGCGGCCAGCGCCGCCGGGGTCCTCATCGTGGACCTCGCCTGCGGGGCCTGGCTGGCGGCGTCCCTGGACGACCAGCCGCCCCTGTTCGGCGGCGGCAGCGGCGGGTCGAGCGGCGGCTCAGGTACCGGGCTCGCGGCGCTGTGCCTCATCGCGGTCCCTCCCCTGGCGGCCGTGGTCGGGGCCAACGCCGCCGGCGTGAAGGGCGCCAGCGGCGCCGCCTACTGGGCCACCCTCGGGACGCGCATCGCCGCCACCGCCCTCACCGGCTGGGCGGCGGCCAAGGTGGCGGAGCGGGCGTCCCGGGGTGAGAAGTCGGTGCTGGTCCCGCTCCTCTTCGTCCCGAGCGAGCTCCTGCTGCAGCCCTGGGTGGCCACCCGGGTGCTGGTGGCGACGCCGCGCCCGGCCGCCGGCCCATCGCCTGCCGACCTGGCGAGGCCGGTGGTGGACCCCGCCGCGCCGTAGGCGCCGCTGGCGATGGCCCGGCCTCGCCCCGGGGCGTACGCGGCCCGGCCGCCCCGACGTGGCCAGGGCCTGGCCCCTCCGAGACCTGAAGCGGGGGGCGGCGCCGGGTAGGAGCAGCGGCGCGAGCAGGAGGGGCCGAGGAGTCCACATGGATGCCACCGAAAGCACCGGCCCGGAGCGGGCCCTCCCCACGCAGCGTACGCCGGCGGCCGGCGACGCCGCCTTCACCTCCTCCATCGCGGCCCTCTACGACGAGCACCTCGGGCCCATGATCTTCGAGCCCTACGCGGTGGACCTGGCGGAGCGGGTGGCGGCCCTCGCGCCGGAGGCGGTCCTGGAGATCGCCGCGGGCACCGGGGTGGCGACCCGCGCCATCGCCCGGCGCCTGCCGCCGGGGGCGGCGCTCCTGGCCACCGATCTCAACCCGGCCATGCTGGCCCGGGCCGAGGAGGTGGGCGCCTCGCGGCCGGTGCGCTGGCAGCAGGCCGACGCGGCGCGGCTCCCCTTCGGAGACGGGACCTTCGACGTGGCCGCGTGCCAGTTCGGCGCCATGTTCTTCCCGGACAAGCCGCGGGCCTTCGCCGAGGCCCGGCGGGTGCTCCGCCCCGGCGGCGCCTTCCTCTTCAGCGTCTGGGGCCCCCTCGAGGAGAACGAGTTCACCGAGGTGGTGGTGACCGCCCTGGCGCGGCTCTTCCCGGTCGACCCGCCGCGGTTCATGTCCCGCACGCCCCACGGCTACTTCGACCGGGCCGCCATCGCCGGGGACCTCACGGTGGCGGGGTTCACCGCGGCGCCCCGGTTCGAGCGGGTGGCGCTGCGGAGCCGCGCGCCCTCGGCGCAGGTCACCGCCCTGGCCCTCTGCCAGGGGACGCCGCTCCGCGGCGAGATCGAGGCCCGCCCCGGCGCCGACCTCGCCGAGGTGACCGCCGCCTGCGCCGCCGCGCTCTCGGCCCGCTTCGGAAAGGGGCGCATCGAGGGCGGGATGGCGGCGCAGGTCGTCACCGTGGAGGCGTGACCTGGCGAGGCAGTGAAGGGGCCGGAGCCGCCCCGTAGGCCGGGTGCTGCTCAGTTGGGTGCGCACCGCGGAACTACTCGTGCCCGGGGCCCTCATCCACCTGTCGAGCCAGGCGCTCCAGCTCCCGCGCCAGCCCCGCCTTGTCCATCCGCCGCTCAGCGATGGCGATCATCGCCTCGTAGAGCGCTTCCTCGGGATCGACCACCCGGTAGCCGTTGATCCGGAGGAACACCAGGGCGGCGCCGAGCCCGGTCCGCTTGTTCCCGTCGAGGAAGGGCTGGTTCTCCGCGACGTGGAAGGCGTAGGCCGCCGCCATGGCGAAGATCGACTCGTGGACGAACTGACCGCCGAAGGTGGCCCTCGGCATGCCGAGGGCCGACTCCAGCAAGCCCTGGGAGCGGATGCCGAGGGTGCCACCGAACGCCTCGATCTGACGCTCGTGCAGCTCCAGCACCTCCTCGAGCTCGAGGAAGTCCGGCTCGGTCACTTGGCGAGCTTCCGGAAGGTCCCGGCGTGGTCGGCCATGACCTCGTCGATGGCGCTCCTGACGCGCGCCTTCCGGCCCTTCCGGACCGGCGCGATGATGAGCCGCTCCCCATCGGTCGTCATGTCGAGCTCGGTGTCCTTGGTGAGGTCGAGCAGCTCCAGGATGGGCTTCTCGATGACGATGCCGAGGCTGTTTCCGATGGCCGAGAGCTTCTTGCGCATGGCTGGCTCCGTTCGAACTAACGTATAACGAACCAGCCCGATGGGCGCAAGCAAGCGGCGCCGAGTCTCCAGCCCTGAAGGGCCTACTTGCTTCCCAACACCAGCCCTGAAGGCCGCCTGGTGTGGCTCGTCACGATGTAGTCGCCTCTCGCCTCATCGAAGACCGAGTGGATGAATGAAGGGTAGTCGTTGCCGGCCCGCCGGAACGCGCGCTCCAATTCCACCAACGGCACTGCCAGCAGAGCCTTCTTGCGGTGCTGGTCTGACGCGACGTAGAGA
Organism: Deltaproteobacteria bacterium; assembly: GCA_016218885.1. GTDB lineage: Bacteria > Myxococcota > Myxococcia > Myxococcales > UBA5297 > JACRCT01. The sequence goes on from JACRCT010000256.1 coordinate 3,953, forward strand.
CCAACCAGGCGACCACCGCTGCTGGACAGGTACACCGCGAGGATGTGGCTGTGAATTGCCTGATTGCAGACGAACCTCAGAGGCAAGCGCTCCTGGGCGCCCCGCTTGAAGTCGAACAACTCCTCCAATCGATGGTTGTTCCACACGGTGACCCGCTTGCCATTAGATGGGTACGCGGTCGCGCGCAGGCGCATGTCGCTGGTCTCGATGGAGATCTTGTTTGAGTCGATGAGCTTGCGAATGGAGAACAGGCCCAGGACCACGGCCTTTTCGACTGCCACATTGGTTGCACCCGCTGTCGGAAGACTGCTTCGCCGTGCGCGAGCAAGGCGGTCGGCATAGCGAAGCAGATCGTCTTTCCAGAAGCGCGACTCCCAAAGCATTGGGGACCTCACCTGTGTTCGAGCTGTCGGGACGAGAAGTGGCCTACGTGGCCGGGAACTGCTCCAACTCGCGCTGAAGATCCCGATAGAGGTCCAGGATCCAAGCCGGCCCTCGAGGCCCTGGCGGGGGACCCCGCCTCAGGTCCGTCGGCGCGATGACGACCGTGAAGGCGTCCTTCCCGACCGTGGCCGCAAGCCAGAACAGCTCCTCGATGGCCTCGTCGCCGATCGCGAGGCAGCCAACGCTCACGTCCTTGCCATGGATGAAGATGTCGCCCCCGAGGCGCTGGCGACCATCTCTGGCAGCTTGGGCCCGGTCCACCGCGTTGGGGTAGTCGATCCTCAGCGACAGGTGGTAGGCGCTGTTCGGGTTGAGCTGGTCGATGCGATAGACGCCCTCGGGCACCTGGCGGTCGCCTTCACGGAGCTTGGGCCCGGCGCCGCCGCTGGCCGCGAGCACCGCCCAGGAGCGGACCTGCACTCGCCGCCCCGCCGCATCCTGGCCATAGAGGTCCAGGCGCTTCGCGTCCTTGATGGCTACGAGCCAAAGGCGGTTCGCCGGCATGGCCACGCCAGCCGCCGTGAGCGCGGCGCGCATCCGACTGCCCGCGGTCTGATCCACCGTGGAGGCGGCGTCCACCACGTTACGTCGGCCCGTCGCCCGCTGGACCCAAGGCACCCATATGTTGCGCCCGTGGGCGTAGAACAGCCAGCACAGGAGGCCGACCAGCAGCGCGGCCGAAGCGGCAAGCGCGATCCTTCGGGGGTGGCGCTCTTCCTTCATAGGCGTCCAGGTCGGTGGGTAGGGCCCCGCTAGGATGAGCCAATCACGGCGAGTGCGGGCGGGCAAGAACCGCTGGCCTCGAAGTGCAAGGCCCCCTCTCCCTTCCCTCTCCCCCAGCGGGGGAGAGGGTGCGTCAACGCTGGAGAAATGCCGGAGCCGTCCTGTAAGCCGGGGACCGCTTCACCGTCCGTGCGTGTCCACCTGGCGCAGGGCGGCTCCGGTCATTTCAGGTAGTTGGCGGCTGGCTTGGCCGCCCCTGGCAGTCTCAGTTCAGAAGTTTCGGCCAGCCATAGACCAGAGATAGGGCAGGTGCCTGCAAGTCAAGGACAGGCCAGTCACCGCGCGACCACGTCGCGACCTTCTCGGAGCTCCGCCGTGACCTCCCTCAGATCAAATCGAGCTGACTCGGCTGTGAAGAACCGGAGGCTCTGGGCGGGCTCGCAGACCTTGGTAGCAGCCGACAACACCCTTCCAAGGAGACGCTGGCCTCGCCACACCTGGGAAGTGAACTTCGGATCTCCGATGAACACGAAGGGCTCGACTCGAGGCTCGTCCTTCAGGTCAGGAGTCTGCGCGGGGATCAATCCAAGCCCACGCTTCTGGTCGATCAGGCGGTTGATGTTCCGAACCAGGTTCGCTCGCTCGCCCGGCGCCTGGAGCGCGCGCGTCCAGAGCGCGGCGTACCCGCCGACCTGAATGGGCGTCCCGTAGACGCCTTGCTCGTCGCTCCCGTGCTTGGCCTCCATGAGTGCCAGGTCGCCGTCGGGCGTGACGCCGATGAAGTCGACCCCGCCGCCGCGCGCCTTCTCGAGGCGCCTCTTGCGCCGCCGGAGCGCCGGATCCTCGGTCGCCTCGGAGCTGATCCGCTGCTGGACCTCCTTCAGCCACACTTTGTCATCGCCAGTCAGCTCCTCGAGCTCGGCTTCGCGGTCGACCGCGATCCATGGAAGGGGTTGCCCCAATGTCGCCAGACGAGCCAGCCAGCTCTGCCAGCCTCCCTCCTTGTGCCACTGGCGTTCCTTGACCTTGATGGCGCCCAGGAACACGTCCCACTTCAGGACCTTGGCCTCGATCTCGCTGGCACGGAACGTCCCGTAGACCCCCAGCCGGGTCGCCGGCTCCTGGTCCATGTAGCTGGCGTCGGCCTTGGCCTCCAGCCTGTCGTCGCTCAAGTACTTGAGCTCGAGGACCTTGGTCAGCCCCGCATAGATGGACACGATGTTGCCGCGTCGAAGCTGCGTGTCGAGCGTGACCCGTGGGTGGTGGTTCACTGACAGGACGCCTGGAGCGGCGAGGAACCGCCGCAGGACTTCGTGCCCCGCGATCAACCCGAGGAACTTCTCACCCAGCGCACGGTCATATTTGAGTGTCACTTGGTCTCTCCCCGAGCCATGCCGTCAAACGTCCCACCAGGAACCATCTTGTCTGGTCTCTACCCACGGAAGAGTCGCAGCGTACTTTCCTGGATCGCCCGTGTGGATCGGAATCACCCGTACCGGCCGTACCGCGTCCACCAGACGCCGCAGGTCCGTCACATAGGCGTGCCCCGACACGTGGTGCACCTCGAGCGGCACGCCGTGGCGCGCCAGGACCTGCTGGAGCCGCTGCTCCGCCGGTCCCTCCAGGTACCCCCGCCACATAGACCAGACGGCCAGCGCCCCTGGCAAAGCCCCGGCCTGCTCCAGTTCCCGTGCCATGGAGGGTCGCTGCATGAGCACCAACTCGCCCGCCCTCGCCGCCAGCTCCTCCGGGAAGACCCGATGCGGATGCACTCGGCGGACCCGGCCGAACTCCTTGGCCTCCTTCACCTGGATGCGCTCCCTGCGTCGGCAGTAGACCTCAAGACCATCGACCTCAGGCACGGGAACGCCCGGCGCGCCGGCGGCGGCCGCCAGGGTGGCCGTGTAGAGGTCCACTACCAGGGTCCGCCCGGCCTCTCGCGCCGCCTCGTAGACCGTCCGCAGCCGGTCCAGGTTCTGCGAGGACCAGCTGGCCAGCACCAGCCCAGGCCATTCGCGGAATCGCCGGGCGAGCGTGCCGCGCAGGTCGGCCTCGCTCGGCCCCTCGCCCTCGCGGCCGTCAGCGATCTGGGTCCCCTCCATGAGCAGGGCGTGGACGTCCCGCGGCGGGTCGGCCAGGAGGCGTGCCCAAGGGTCCGAGTCGTTGCCGTGCGCCCGGAAGTCTCCCGTGTAGAAGAGCCGCCGTCCTTCAGCCTCGACCAGGAGCGCGAAAGCGTCGAGCGCGCTGTGCTCCACCTGATAGGGCGTGATCCGGAAAGGTCCAACCTCGAACGACTCTCGGTCGCCTAGGGTCCAGGTCGGCTCCGGGAGCGGTGGGCGCCCGGTGAAGAACTCGGCTTCCCGGAGGATGCGCGCGGCCTTGGCGCCGATTCCCATCGGCAGGCCCGGTCGGGCGGTCGGGATCAGGCCACAGTGGTCCCCGTGCAGGTGCGTGACGAGGACGCCGAGCAGCGACGGGTCCTCTCCGCGCAGCCCCGCGATGTTCGGGAGCGGGTCCTCCCCCTCCTCCGCGTCGAGCGGCAGGCCGAGGTCGAGCAAGATTCGCTGCCCTCCGGACTCGAGCTCGACGCAGGTGCCGCCCACCTGGCCGGCGCCGCGGTGGATGCATGCGCGCAGCGTCACTCGTCCCTCGGTCGCGGAGTTGGTTGCAGGGGGAGCACCCTTCCGCCCGCTTGCTCTTCAGGAGCAGGGGATACCCCCGGAGCGACCCCGCCGCGCAGGCGGAGCTGGAGCGCGCGGGGGCGAAGCTGTCCCTGGACCTTGCGGAGATAGGCGCGCAGCTTGGCAGCCACCACATACTCCTCGGCCTGGTTGAGCTGCGCGCAACGCTTCACCTGCGCCCGGTATAGCCGCATGGTGAGGCGCAGTCGCGCTCGAAGCTGGTCCAGGGTCACGCCCGCCCCCGGCTGCTCGGCGGCAATGGCTGGAGCTCGACCGTGAGGAGCAGCGCGCTGTCGGTTCGGGTCGCGCTCGCGATCACCCAGATCCGCCCGTCCTGCTCGCCCAGCACGTCGCCGACCTCGGGCACCGTCGCCGTCTCCCCGGGCTGGGCGACCGGCTTGCCGTCCACGAGCGGTATCGTGACCAGGTAGCTGTTCAGCTCACCCAGGGTCCGGCCCCCCTCACGACATCGGGATGATGGATCTGCAGCCAGGTCATGCGGTACGCGAAGATTGCCATCCCGTCGGCCTGGGCGCGCGGATAGGCGGTCCAGGCGAAGCGCAGCATCGCATGGCTCACCTCCTCGAGGTGGCGCTGATTGCCTCCACCTTCCTGCGCCGCCGTGAGGAACCGCTGGCGACTCTCCTCCCCCCGCGCCCCGCCCCGCAGCATCTGCCGGCGCCACGCCTCGGCCTGATCGCGCGAGACCCCCGCGATGATGCCCAGGCAGCGGGCGACCTGGGCGGCGTAGATGGCGAAACCCATGGTCTCGACGAGCGAGTCGTCCACCAGCGGGTGAAGGGACGGCACTTGGCGGCTACGCCTGCGCTGCAGGTACTCGGTGGCCAGCCCGAGCTCCACGGGTGCCGGGCGGTAGAGCGCCAACGCCGCCGCAAGTTCGGTCAGGTCTCGGGGCGAAACCTCCTCCACCCATCTGGCCGCATAGGCGCTGAGGAACGGGATGCTCGCCGCCGAGCCGGACGAGATTCCCGAGAAGACTTCGGGCTCACCGGTGGGCAGGCGGCCCAGGTCGAGGTGGGCCGCCATGGCCGCCTGTTCCAGCCGGCCGTTCATCTCAGCGATAGGGGTGTCGTGCACGGCCCCCGTTCTCCCCATCGAACGGACACAGCCGCGTGCGCCTGCCAGCCAGCCTTGTCCGTCGTCTCGCTAGCCTACATCCACCCACACTGGAGGCTGGCCATGCTGATGACCGATTCGAGGGGCAGGACGTACCGGTGGGACGACCGCCTCACCGAGGCGCTCCGAGAGGTTGAGCGGCAGCTCGCCGAGCGCGAAGGCCGGCGACCGAGGCGGGATGGGCTCCTCCTCATCGACACGCGGGCACACCCGGACCTTGCTGCCGCCAAGGAGCGCGCGTTCGACGAGGCGGCCGAGCGCTACCGGAGCCGGCCACCTCTCCAGGTCAAGACCGGCGACTGGGTGCGGATCGGCGGCTATCGCTTCCGCATCGGCAATGTGAGCGAGAAGAGCGGCCTCGTCGAGACCGAGCGGGTCGGGCGCGACGGGGCCGTCGTCTCGTCGGTGCCGGCGGACGGGGCCGGACTGGTGTCCGACCCGAGCACGGAGCCCGAGCCGGCAGACGGGCTGCGGCCGCCCTACGACATCAAGGAGGCCCACACTCGGGCGCGCTTCTTCCTGAAGGCCCACGAGCGGGCGCTCGGGGACCGCTGGATCGACTGACGGCGAGCCGCCTTGATGCTGTCGGAGGCAGGGCGCATACTGCTCTCATGTTCAGTCATTCCTCCGACTTCACCGAACTACCTCTCCGCCCTCACTCCCTGCTCCGGCTCGGCGGCCCCGTCCAACTGCGCGAGGTCATCGCTCAGGTCCTGGCCCGTCAGGCCAGCGTGGACCTGCCCGCGGCGAACCCTGTCGACGAGCCGCCACCCGAGCTCCCGCGGGCGGCCTGACCATGGCCGAACAGCACTCGCTCGACGCGGCGACCCTCCGCCACGTCGCCAAGCTGCTCGAGGACCGGCTCCAGGCGGTGGTCACCTACGGCGCCGGCGGGTGCCCTACCTGCCACGACGCAGAGCTCCGCGGCGCCATCGCGACCATCAAGAGGCTCGCGGAGCCAACTGCCCTGGAGGACCAAGCGACCAGGGCCGTCGCGGGCCAGCGGCGCGGCAAACGGCGTTAGCCGCTGGGAAGCTGCGCCCTGGCCCCCGCGATCCGGGCTCCCAGCTTGAGCGGGTGGTCCCCTTTCAGTTGATACGGCATCACCTGGAACAGGCAGTGGTCGTTGGCTGCCTGAAGGGCCTGGCCGCTCGCAAGGACGGCGCTTGGCCGGCCACCTGCCACTACCAGCGCCGGCGGCCCGCCTGATCGGGGCCACGCTACGACTCTTGTCGACTCTAGTCTGGTCTTGTTGGCAGGGGTTTGCTCAGATACCCTGCACCGTTGTGCAGGGAGCAAGATCGATGACAGCCGAGCCATGGGTGTCCGTTGCAGGAGTTGCCAAGCACCTCGGCGTTGCCAAGGACTCTGTCTATCGCTGGATTGAGTCGCGCCACCTCCCGGCGCACAAGATCGGCCGCCTTTGGAAATTCAAACTCACCGAGGTTGACGAGTGGGTCCGCACCGGGGGCGCCGACACGCTCGACGAGAAGGGGCGAGCTCAGTGAGCACTCCCATGCACGCCACATTCCTTGGGCGCGAAGTGAGCCGGTCCATGACGACATTCTTGCGATCCAGAGCCGCTCCCCATTTCAGTCAACGAGCATGCTGTACGTCCTGCCAGGAGGATAAACATGGCTCGTGCTGACCTGTTGCTGGATATTGTTCGGGCTGGAGCCGAGGGACACCAGGAGCTGTTTCGCAAGACGCTGGAGGCGATGATTGCCGAAGAGAGAGGCAAGCAACACAACCTACTCGCCGACCAACTCGCAGCTCACCTTCGGATCAACGGAAGCACCGCACGCCCCACGCGCACCCTGACCGAGCCGATCGGAGATCGGTCCGCGTTTGCCGAGGTGCGACCGCGCCGCGACTTGGCGAGCCTCGTACTGCCGACAGTGGTTCGAGAGGCATGCCTCGAACTGGTGGAAGAACACCACCGAGCCGACCTTCTTCGCTCGCACGGTCTTGAACCGCGCCACCGGGTTCTCCTGAGTGGCCCCCCCGGCAACGGGAAGACGACGCTCGCCGAAGCGGTTGCGTTCGAATTGGCGGTACCCCTATTTGTCGTCCGCTACGAAAGCATTATCGGGAGCTATCTCGGCGAAACCGCGGTGCGGCTGGCCAAGCTCTTTGCCCAGGTACGAACGGAGCGTTGCGTACTCTTCTTTGACGAGTTCGATGTAGTCGGCAAGGAGCGGGGCGACGTCCATGAGACTGGCGAGATCAAGCGAGTCGTCAGCTCCCTGCTCTTGCAGGTGGACCAGTTGCCTTCTCACGTCGTCGTGATTGCCGCAACGAACCACAGCGAGCTTCTGGACCGTGCAGCTTGGCGCCGGTTTCAGGTGCGGCTGCCGCTACCGATACCGACCAAGGAGCAGCGCGTCGAGTGGCTTCGCCAGTTCGAGTCTCGAACGGGCCTCTCGCTTGGACACTCACACGCGAAGCTCGCGAAGTCCCTTGGCTCCATCAGCTTCGCCGAACTTGAGCTCTTCGCGCTCGACGTTCAGCGCCGCTACGTTCTCGCGCTCCCCGAAGGGGATGTGCTGGCCATCGTGAATCGCCGACTCCAGCAGTGGAATGCGCGGGTGAAGCCGAAGGCCCCGACCTCGAGGAGGCGCAATGGCTGAACGACCGCTCCTGCTTCTGCCCGAGGCCATTGCCGCAAGCCGGGCCAACAAAGGTGGCGGTGGTGGAGGTCCGGGGAAGGTCGGCCCAGGTCGCCAACAGGAGCGTCTTGGACCCCGCCTAAACGAACTTGAGAATGCGCTGGAGAGGAGGCGCGTTCAGCTCCAAGCGGCAGCCTCGGGCATTGTTCCTGAAGATGTGCTGGTTCTGGAGACCGCAGGAACAGTGGAGGAGTTCGTCAAGGCGGTGAGCCGCATCGAGGGGTTCGAGTTCCTCGTGGAGTACGACGAGCAGGACATTCCGCCCGACGAGGACTTCTTCACCGACAAGAAGGGCGCACACATTGCGTACACCGGGCGCGTTTACATGGTGTTCGCCAACCAGGACGCCTTTCGGCAACTGCAGCGTCTGTGGAAGCTCTTTCAGAACGGTGAGGATTTCGAGCGTGGTCTCACAAAGTGGCGCGATGTCTTCGCGCTCCTTCGTGACATCCGCACGTGGAGCGTGAAGGACCGCCTCGAGGAAACTGGCGTCCTGACGGACTGGGCCGAGCGCGTTCAGTTCGGTGCCGAGAACGTGCACTGCGAGATCGAACTCTGGTTCCGCTCGAACGACCAGCGACGCCAAGAGGCATCGCAGGTGGTTCGCGCGCGCGTGCAGGAACTCGGCGGAGCAGTTCTCGCCGAAGGCATTGTTCCCGGCATCCACTATCATGGACTCGCCGTGCAGCTCCCGATTCAAGCCGTGCAACAAGTCCTGAACACGCACACGCGTGACCAGGTCCAACTCCTCCAGAGCGAGCAAGTTCAGTTCTTCCGCGCTGCGGGGCAGATGGCGGTTCGAACCCCGGGGGATCGAGTCCCATCAACGACCGCATTCACCGGCCCTCGACCTGCCGGCCCGGCGCGCGTCGCGCTGCTTGATGGCCTTCCACTCCAGAACCATGCGGCGCTGACGAACCGCCTGATCGTCGATGACCCCGACAATTTCGAAGCCAACTACCGTGCCGACGCTCGCGCCCACGGAACAGGCATGGCCTCGCTCATCGTCTGGGGCGACCTCAACGCCTCTGACCCGCTGCCGATTCCACAGCCGCTGTATGTGCGGCCCATCATGCAACCGGTCTTCCCTCCGTCGTGGGCGAATCAAGAGCCATTCGAGTGCGTGCCCGAGGGGACGCTCGTCGTCGATCTCGTTCACCGGTCGGTTCGTCGGCTGTACGAAGCGGAGGGGAATGCCGCTCCGGCGGCGCCCGAGATCAGCCTCGTAAACTTCTCAATCGGGATCCGCGACCGGCCATTCTCTAACACGCTGAGCCCTCTCGCGCGGCTACTCGACTGGTTGTCATGGAACCATAGGGTCCTGTTCCTCGTGAGCGCCGGCAACCATCTGCACGAAGTCGACACTGGCAAGCCGTGGTCCGAAGTGCAGGCTCTTGCGCCCACAGAACTTTCGGCCGTGATCCTTCAGTCGTTGGCAGCGGACACCCGGAATCGTCGAGCACTCTCACCCGCTGAATCGATGAATGCCCTCACCGTGGGCGCCCTCCACGCCGATTCCGACACCGCGAGTCACGCGACAACCCGACTAGACCCCATGCTCGTGGGTTACCCGAGTCCGCTCAATGCTCACGGCCTCGGCTACCGTAGGTCAGTCAAACCCGACCTCCTCGTGCCCGGAGGGCGTCTCCAATTCGATCGCCCTATTCAGGATCAGCAGACGCGGCTTCGACCCGTTCGCGTCGAAACGTCGCCTGGCGTCAAGGTGGCGGCGCCCGGCCCCCTCGCCGGCGACGTCACACACACGGTCAAGTCCAGAGGCACCAGCAACGCAACGGCGCGCCTAAGCCGCATGGGCGCGTTCTTGGCCCCCGTCCTCACCGAGATCAGGCAAGGCGCGGGCGGCAACGCGCTGGCGGTGGTTCCTGATGCGGTAGTCCTAAAGGCGCTGCTCGCCCATGGTGCCCGCTGGGGCGACCTGGGCCCTGCGCTCCACGGCCACTTTGAGACGATTGAGAACGCCGACAAGCGCACGGAGCAGGTCACGCGGCTGTTGGGCTTCGGGCGACTTGAGGTCGACGATGTTGCTGAGTGCTCGCCCACTCGTGTCACCGGGATCGGAGGCGGAACGCTGGCCGCCGACGGTGGTGCTGAGCACCGCTTCCCGCTGCCACCGTCCCTGAGCGGCAAGCGCGGTTGGCGACGGCTCACCGTTACGCTTGCCTGGTTCACACCGGTGAATCCACTCAGCCACAAGTGGCGCAAGGCGCAACTCTGGTTCGAAACGCCGAGGTCGAAGCTCAAGGTGAACCGCGTCGGACCCGACTGGCAGACAGCGCAAAGAGGAACGCTCCAGCATGAAGCATTCGAGGGCGAGGCGGCTGCAGCGTTCGTGGACGGAGATGATATCGTGGTTCGCGTGAGTTGCCGCGAAGATGCTCCGGGCCTCGAGGGCTCGGTGCCTTATGCAGTCGCGGTTTCGCTCGAAGTCGCCCAGGACATTGGCGTCGACATCTACACGGAGGTCCGCGAGCGAGTGAGTCAGCGCCTGCAAGTTCAAGCTGGCGCCGCGCCCTAGCGGTTTTCACACCCCGACGGACAGCACGAACCGCCGCGCCGCACCAACGTCCAGCAGGTAACTCCCCGTCATCTCCAGCGCGAACGCCTCCGGCAGCGCGTCCTGGAACTTGCTGAGGCGGTACGCCGGCAGCCTCGCCAGGAGGGCCTGGCGGGTCTCTGGCTTCTCCCAGAACACCGCGCGGGCCATTTCCTCCACGGCCGCCCGCACGGCACCGTCGGACACGCCGGGCCCCGACATCCGCAGCGCGAAGTTGTCCGCCACGACCTTCCAGCCCTGGCTCACCTCGAGCGCGTACTTGAGCGTGTGGTTGATCTTGCCGCCGGCAAAGGTCCACCAGCGCAGCACGCCGACGTCGTCCTGGAGTGAGAGCGGGCGTCTCAGGGTATCGGCGAGCTCCTCACGGCGGGCCTGGAGAGCATGCAGGCCGGCTGCGTCCACGTAGGGGATCACGTCCTCGTCGGTGAGGACCTTCTTCATGCGCTGACAAAGCTCGAACCCGAGGAGCGCGGGAACGAACCCGCCCCAGGAAGGCTTCTGTCCGCGCGGAGCCTCGCGCACTTGGACCACTTTGTCCGCGTGATTCACATGCTCCACGAGCCAGCCCCGACCGGCCAGCAGGAAGGCGCTCATGTCCTCGACGAGCCGGTCGACGAACCCCTGCTCGAGCGATCCGAGCTCCCTGCCTGCGGCCGTCTGGACTCGATAGAGGACGGGGCTCGAGAACACGGCGTACAGCTCCATGAAGTTGCGTCGCCCGAAGACGCGCTCGGCCCGCGTCCCGATGGAGAGGAGGCCCCCCGACTCGAAGAGGAACTCGGTCCGGATCATGTGGGCGACCATCCGGTCGAACTCGGCTCGCTCGATGCCGCCGAAGTCCGGGACCAGGTGGAGCTGCTCCCAGCAGCGCTCCGCGCTGACGGCGCCGAACTGCAGGGTGAGGGCGAAGAGCTGGTGGACCATGACCGGCCAGCAGCGTCCGCTCACGTGCACTGCCTCCACCCACCCGGAGCGGGCAAGCTCGACCAGAGCTACTGCCTGGAGTAGCGCCTCCTCGTCCTCGCAGAGGAAGGCGGTGTTGGCGACCTGTCCTGCACGCCGGCCGGTCCGACCCATTCGCTGCATGAAGGAGGTGACGGTTGAAGGGGCGTTGGCCTGGAAGACCAGGTCGAGGTCGCCGACATCGATTCCGAGCTCCAGCGTGGACGTGCAGACGATGCAGGTGTTGGACCCGCTCGCGAACTGGGCCTCGGCGGCGTACCGCTCTTCCTTGGACACGCTGCCGTGGTGGACGAAGACCTCGGTCCCCTGGCCGCGCATCCGCTCGGCCACGCTCTCGGTGAGCGCCCGGCTCTGGCAGAAGAAGAGGCTCTTGTTCCCGGCGGCACGACGGGCGGCTTCGGCGGCCAGGTCGGCCAGGCTCTGGTGCAGGGACACCCGCAGGTCGCGCTTGGCCGGCACCTTGGGCGGGTCCACCACCACGCCCTCCCGCTTGGACGTCCCCTGCAGCCACTCCAGGATCTGCTCGGGGTTGCCCACGGTGGCGCTCAGGCCGACCCGCTGGATGTCGTTGGTCGTGCAGCGCCGGAGTCGCTCGAGCACGCTCATCAAGTGGGCGCCGCGCTCGGTGCCGGCCACGGCATGGACCTCGTCGATCACCACAATGCGGAGGTCGGCGAAGAGCTTGTCGGCCGGGACCCTGGGCGACAGCAGCATCACCTCCAGCGACTCCGGCGTGGTCATCAGGAGCTCGGCCGGCTCCCGCACGAACTCCCGCTTGGCGCCGTCGGTCACGTCGCCGTGCCAGACGAACCGGCGCAGGCCCACCATCTCGGTGTACGTGCCGAGCCGGTCCTCCTGGTTGTTGAGCAACGCCTTGATGGGGGCGATGTAGATGACGCCCACGCCCTCCACGCCCCGCTCGACCAGGTTGGCAAGGGCCGGGAACATCGACGCCTCGGTCTTGCCGCCGGCGGTCGGTGCCAGGACCACGGCGTTCTTCCCGTCGAGGATGGCCTCGCCGGCCAGCTCCTGGACCGGGCGCAGCGAGGTCCAGCCGAGCCTGGCCACGATTGCCTGCTGGAGGCGCGGCGGGAAGCGGGAGAAGGCGCTCACGCGCTAGAACTCCACCGTGGTGGCCGGGTACCCCTTGTCGTCCCCAGGTTCCGGGTCGACCGCCGGCTGGCCCGCCATCTTCCGCTTCTCGAAGTCGTTCGGTTCCTTGGCCTCGAACTTGTACATGGACATCGGGTCGAACCCGGGGTTCTCACCCACGATGTCGAAGACGCTGACCAGCTGCCGCAGGAACTGGCGCGGCACGACCCCGACGTCGCCGTTGAAGCCCTTGGTCACGTCGGCCACCAGCCGCTCGATGAACTCCGCGGTGGCGCGCGCCTCCAGGCCAGGCGGATCGGTGGCGGGATAGAGCTCGCGGAGCTTGAGCGCCACCTCCTTGAGGCGTCCTGCGTCGAAGGGCTTCAGCTCGAGCTGCGGCTGCTTGAGCGGCGCGTAGCCGGCCTGCTGGATGAACTGGATGCGGTCGTGGAGCGGCTGGAGCCCAGCCACGCCGCGCTTGGTGTCGAAGAACTCGGGCGTGCCGGTGAAGACCCAGAGCAGCCCCTTGAACTGGGCGGCGGCGTCGCAGATCTGCCGGATGCCGTTGAGCGACTTCCCCCGCACATCCGACTTCATCCGCAGGATGGTTTCGGCCTCGTCGATGACGATGAGCAGCCCCTTGTAGCCGGCCGCCTTGACCAGCTCGAGGATGCCGTGGAGGTAGGCCAGCGCGTCCCGGCTGGAGATGTCCCCCTTCACGCCGGCCGACTTCTTCATGTCCGCGGCGACGTTGCCGCTGCCGGAGAGCCAGGAGAGGAGCGCCCCGGCCTCCACGTTCTTGCCGGCCTGTTTGAGCGTGAAGATCTGGCGCAGGACGCGAGCCAGGTCCTCTGGGGCCTTGCCGCCGGTCAGGGAGGCGATCTCCTCCCCCATCCGCGACTGGACCTTGGCGTCGAAGTCCGGCGCCCGGTCGTCGGCGCCGCCATCCACCAGGGCATTCTCCACCTTGGCGATCCAGCGGTCCACGATGTCGCCGAGCGCGCCGCGTGGGCAGGATGCGGTCCCCAGCTCCTGCACTACCTTCCGGTAGACATCATCGAAGCGGTGGAAGTGCAGGTCGTTATCCGAGACCACCACGAAGCTGGTAGCGAACCCGCGCTCCTGGGCGTCCAGCAGGGCCAGCCGGGCCATGAAGGTCTTCCCGCACCCGTAGCCACCCCGCAGGAACTTGAAGAGCCCCTCGCCGGCCTGGGCTAGCTCGAGCTGCCGGCCGAGCTCGGACCGCTGGCGCTCGATGCCAACCGCAAAGGCGTCGAGCCCACGCTCCGGCACCACGCCGGACCGGAGGCGCTCGAAGACATGCTGCACGTCGCGCAGGCTGAGTCCCATCGGCTACTTCTCCCCTTCCTTCACGTACCGCTTCCCATCGGCCGCCGGCTCCACCCTCACCTTGAACGGGACCTTCTTCAGGTAGCCGTCAAACTCCAGGGAGAACCGCCGGAAGGCGCGCTGCGAACCGAGGAAGCCCACCGCCTCGACCTCGGTGATCGCGCCGTGCTTGTCGATGTGCAGGAACACCCGGCGAGCGCCCTCGTCGGCGAGGCCGTCGGCCCAGGAGAGCTCCAGGTCACCCCCCTGGACAGGCGTCGGCGGGCCCACAGGAGCCCCCCGCCGGTGGTCCACCTCGAACCAGTCCTCCATCGCAACCGGGATGACGTTCTCCCGGTTCTCCGGATGGTAGACCTCGATACGGACAAGGCCGGTCGCCGGCCCCTCCAAGGAGAAGAAGAGCTGCGACCAGTCGGCGTCCGCCGGGACCCGGAGGGTGCCGTCCTGGAGCGCACCGGGGCCGGTCAGGTCGCGCAGCACCGCACGAACCTCGGCGTTGCCCACGGCCCGCACCCCGAGCGCCACCTCGCCCCGTGAGGCGAAGCCGAGCTGCCCGGCGGCGGTCCGCACCCGGACCTTGAGCTGCCGGGCGCCCATGACGTCCTTCTCCCGCCTGGCCTCCACCTCATAGCGGACCTGGGAGGCCACCTGGGCGCGCTCCCGCCGCACCGTCAGCACCGGGATGACCCGCTCCTGGAGGCTGTTGCCGCCGTGGACGAAGGTGGCGCCGGCGTTCCCGGTGGCAAAGACGGCGGTGTCCTCCCTGAACAGCAGGTGCCCGCTGAGGCCGTCGTAGCCCAGTGAGGAGAGCGACACGTTCACCATGCCCGGCTCGGCCCGCGGCAGGTCGTCGAGCACGTAGCGCGGGCACGGGTCGCGCTTGGTCCCGAATGGGACCTGCCGTGTGGTCTCGTCGAGCAGCAGGAAGCCGTGGTCGGCGGTGAAGACGAAGCTCTTCACGCCGGCCTTCTGGAGCTGGGCCCAGGCCGAGCGGAGCTGGCGCAGGGTGTGCTCGAAGGTGGCGGGCCCGACGTTGGCCTCCCCGGCGTCGTCCAGCTCGGTGGCGTGGACCACCACCACCCGGGCGCTGGCGATCCGCTTCTTGAGCTGGTCGGGCTCTGCGTCGCAGACCTCGGAGAGCTTGAGAAGCAGGGCCTGCTTGCCGGCGGTCCTGAGGCCGATGGCGCGGGCGCGGTCGTCGGGGCTCCGGACAGTGAACTCCCCGGCCTTGAAGCCGCCGAAGATGCCGGCCACCTGGAGCCGGCCGCCCTGCACCACCGGCGCGAGGGCGTTCATGCCGACGGAGGTCACCGTGGGCAGTTCGGCCAGGCGGGGCTTCAGGTCGACCGAGGTGCCCGGCGCCTTCAGGTCCTCGAGCAGCTCGGTGGCCATCTCGTACCGGAAGCCGTCGAGCAGGAGGTAGGCGACCCGTTCGTCGGCGGCCGCAGGCAGGACCACCTGGTCGAAGATCTGTCGCTGCTGGAGCGACTCCTCGGGGAGAAAGCCGCTCGCCCGGCAGACCCCGGCGAAGTCGGCCGCCAGCTGGTCGGCCCAGGCCCGATATACCCGGCGCAGCGCGTGGACGCACCCCTTCAAGTCGCCGAAGTGGGGCACCTGCGAGTCGAGGAGCGTTACCTGGCGCTGCTCGAAGCGCCGGTGCGCCCGGTCCACGGGGGCAGCGGTCGCGGCGTACCGCTCCACGGCGGCGTCGAGCGTCCGGACCCCATCCAGCGGCCGCGGGCAGGCGGCCAGGGCCGTGCCGAACTCGGCCCCTTCGCGAACCAGGGCCCAGGCACGGCGCCGGGCCGGGTCGCGCTTCAACCAGAAGGAGCGGTCCTCCGAGCGGGCCTCGGCCCACGCCTTCACCCTGGCCCAATCACCGGCCGTCAGGGCCGCGACGGCGCCCTCCAGGACCCGCTGCTCCTCCCGCCGGAAGGTGTCCACCTTGCCGAGGTCCTCGGCGCGGATGGCCGGCAGCTCCTCGTAGAGGTGCAGCTCCACCTCGTCGGCCAGGGCGACGTAGGTCTCGGCGTGCTTCTCGCGGAGGTGCTCCACCAGCCCGATACAGGTCTTCACGAGCGGCGGCGAGAGCTGCTGGAGCGGCTGGAGCTGGGGCACGTGCGGAGGGCGAACGAGATCGTGGACGTACTCCACCGAGAGGAGCCAGCCGACCCAGGCCGAGAGGAGGCTGTTGAGCGCGCGTCGGTCGGGATCGGCGGCGCCGCCGGAGACCCCTTCCGCGAAGAAGGCCAGCCAGGCCGCGTCGAGGCCAGTCTGCCGGCCGAGGAACGCCTGGAGCACCTCCCGCGCATCAGGCGTTGCCACCCGCTCGGCCAGGAAGGTGTCGCCGGGGCCGACGGCGTCCACGGCGTGATCGAGCACGGCCTTGACGCCGAGCGACTCCAGCGTCCGCGCCAGCCCCTCCCGGGAGGTGTCGAGCTGCGAGGTGAGCCACTCGTCGGCCGCTTCGAGCGTGGTCAGGTGGCCGGCGAGGTACTTCTCCAGCGCCTCCGGGGCCACCTTGCCGGCGGCGGACTCGCGGACCAGCGTGTCGAGCGCCTTCCGGAAGCGCACGCCCGGCTCGTAGAGCTCCAGCACCGGGGTCTTGCGGATCGACTCCTCGGTGTAGCCCGGCATGTGGACCAGCAGCGGGGCGTTGTCGAGGCCGCTGCCGTAGGGCTCGAGCTCCAGGATCAGCTCCAAGAAGCTGCCCCGGAAGCCGACGACGGGAAACGGGAAGTTCCCCTCGTGCGCGCGGGCCGTGAGGCCGTCCACGTAGGGCGTGTAGGCGCTGGCCTGGTCGAGCCAGACCACGGTGCCGTGACGGCGCAGTTCGCCGAGCAGCTCCTGCTCCAGGTTGGTGGCGACGAGGCCGGTAGTCATTGGAACGTGCTCACAAGGCCACATAGGCACTCGGGGCGGGGCCGCACCTGGCCGCTCGATGACATCCTACTCATCGGCACTCCGCATCTTGAGTGCGCCTTCGTCAAACCAGACCTCGATTGGGCTTGTCTTGTATCGAATCGACTGGGTCTTGAAGACCCTAGAGCTATCGGCGACAAAGGATAGCGGGAATGGGCGCCCACCCCCTCCATTGGGGAACACAACGACATTGGTCCCTTTGGTTCGCTGCGCGGACGCAAAAATGATGCCCTGAACACCCGGCGAACGCACATGCGCAAGGTACTCCGCCAAGTACTGGGTGATCAGGTAGTCGCTCTCTCCGTCCGGATGAACCGGTTCGGCCACCAATTTGTGCAACGCCCTCAGGAAGGCCCTTCTCTGGAATAGACGGGAGGCACCCCGCTGGAAGTAGCTCGCCTCCTTTTCGCCCCGGTATGCCTTGTCCAGGCGACGGAAATCCAGAACTCGAAGGGGCGCCGCAGTTGCGAACTTGCCGACAACCACCATCCGACCAAGAGACGGCCGAAGCTCAGCGATGCACGTCTCGCTTTCCAGTGCGCCGTAGAACACCGAGATGCCCTCAGGATTCATCCTGCCGGCTCTCGCCTTCTGAGGCGGCGGGGCGGCAAGTTCTCTCGCCGGTCGCGAGAGAATCGCCCTCAGAGCGCCAGTCGAATCCGAAGCCCGTGCTCGAAAGAGTGCAGTCCCCACGGGCACAGTCCAAACAACACTGATGGGCGCCGACGCACCGCCCGCCCGGCGTCGTCCCGGGGGGCACCTGAGTTGATCCAATTCTTCGAATAGCGCGCCGAAGAACGCCCTGGCTCGGTCGCTGAAGAAGCGACGCCGATACTTCAGTTCGCCCTTGATGCGCTCCCAGGTCTTGAAGTGGGCGGACAGATCCGTGGGGCTATTCTCGTACGTGGCATCCCTACTAACAAAAGGCTCACTGCCATCGCGCGGATCTGCCGGATCAGCCTCCTCGAGAGCTTGCAGAAGCGCGTCTTCACATTCCAAGTACTGTCCCAGAATCTCCTGCACCACCCAGGACAGGTCATCTCCAAGAGGCTCGCCATCAATAGCATTGCCCGCCTGAATGAAGTGCTCTTCAATGATGGGATACATTAGGCCCGCAAGATCCTGAATAGAGATCGCGGGATTCGTTGTGAGGCCGCAAAGAACGCATACCTCGGGAGCACCCCGAGCCGAAATGCGAGCTTTCAACGCGTGATCTTGGATGCAGTCGCAGCAGACGTTGTCGTCCACCGAGTAGCTCTTCATAGCCGGGTCCCTGGGCGCCGGCGCTCACGTCTCCTGAAGGACTTTGGCTTCACGGTTCCTCCTCGCTTGGCCCTTCTGCTTCGCCGAAGTCCAATGCCATGCTCTCGTCCTCGCCGGCCTTGCGGGCCTTGCGCTCGCGGCGCTCGGCCTCCTTCTGGCGGATCGCGCGGGCCTCGTCGGCGTGGTCGGCGATGAACTTGGCTCGGTACTCGCCGGAACCAGGCTCGTCGATGGTGAAGTCGGGGCGGATCTCGTCCTGGAGCCGCAACTCCCAGGCGTACGCTTTGGCGGGGTGAAGCCGCCAGAAGCAGCCGTGGGCCACGCCGAGCGACGGGTCGGCCTTGCACTTCTCCTCGACGCGGGACGGGAAGTAGCGCTTTGCGAGGTGAGCCCAGTCGTAGTCCTTGCGGCCCTTGGCCTCGGCCAGCTCCTTCCACCACTTCTTGGGGTCCTTCCACTGCGGCTCGAGGAGCGGCCAGAGGGCGGCGCTGCTCACCATGACGCCGTCGTCGAGGTCCATCTCGTAACGGACGTCCACTTCGCGCCTCGTCTCATTGGGCGAGGTCGGCGGCGGGCCACGCTCGGCGCACTGGGTGACGTTGTCGATGAACTCGACCAACTCCTCGAGAAGCTTCTGGACGTCGGCGAAGCGCTTCTCGGCGGCGCCCTTGCCACCCTTCTCCCCCTTGGCGCGGGCCTTCCGGAGGTCGTCGAGCTCCCCCTCGAGGCGGCGGCGCTCAGGGACCAGGTGATCAGCGAGGAGCGTCGTCAGCGTGTTCGAGGTCCAGCGGTGGATGCTTACCCAGGCGACGAAGTTCCGCTTGGCCGAGGAGAGCGGGAAGTAGATGGGGCGGTTCTCGAAGATGGATTTGTGGTGCTTGAAGTAGCCTGAGCGGAGGTAGGTCCGGAGGTCGTCGGCCTCACCAAGCGATGGGCCGTGCTCAGCCCACGCCGAATGGAGACTTGCGCACGCCGAATGTGCGAGGGAGTCCTCCCCGCTTGCTGCCGACAGGAAGAGGCACCCGGACGGGAGCGAGGCGTCCGAGGCGACAAGTTGAACGCCCTCCCGTCCAACTCCGAACCGTCCAAGTGCGACGCCCACCGCGAAGGAAACGAACTCAACTCCGCGCGGCTCTTCGTCATGGGGCTCGAATCGAACAAGGTCACGCCCCACTTCCCTGTCAACAGCGACGCCGGCCCACGCCTGCGCTGCGTTCCAAGAATGGGCGCCCGGCCCACGAAACTCCACCGACTGCTCTCTTGCGGCCTCACGCCTTGAGAACTCTCCTTCAAGCACCTGGCAAATAGCTCCTGAGTCGGCGACTGGGGCAAGCGGCAAGCGATTTACATCACCCACCTGAAAGCTAATGGACGGGTTTAGCGCTTGAAGGATCTGCTGAGAGGCGGTGCGATTGAGGAGGCACACAATCCACTCGGGATCCGGGTGGAAAACCGAGGAGCCCTTGCTATCAAATACGCTCACGTAGCGGTGGAGCCTTGCCGTGCAGGCGGCGCCGATCATTGCGAACGCGACACCTCTCTTGAGTTGATAGTCGAGGTTCCTAAGCGCGACGCCTCCGCTGACCGTGTCGAACACCCGCATTTCCAGGGCTGCAGAGGCCCAGTTCACGATTAGCCTAAGCTCTTCGAACCAGATTCTACCCTTCGCCCCCCCGATATAGGCGAGCCAGCGGCGACCGCTCGCTGGTCGCGCGTCGCCATGCCGAACAACATCGGCCGCCCCCCTCGCGACTTCCCACCAGAATCGCAAGAACCGGGCGTTGTCTCCGGTATTGATCCCCAACCTGGCCGGGGACACCTCGCCTAGCTTTTGTGTCGATCCGTACCACCGCAGGAACGCACCACCCCACCAGTAGATCAGCGGGCGACCCTCAACGACTGCAAGTGCCGAAGTATCGAACTCAAAGCGAGCCTCCTGGCACATCAGGCTCGCCCTCCGGCGAACAGGCTTGCCCGCGTCCCGCGTTGCGTCCGCGAGTGGTGCCGCGCGAATTGCAACCGATGAAGGGCCGGCGCTTGTCCCTCGCAGGACAAACATTGCTGAACTGATGACGTCATCCATGGACCGGCTGCTGAAGGCGCCAGTGCCAAGATCGGCCATCGAGCGGACATCCGAAGCAGCCAGAACGCGTGCCCGGAGTGCCTTGTACTGCGCCAAGAACATCCACCCGCGCATCGCAACCATGGCAACCAACCCGCCAGGCCGAATGAACTCTAGGGAGCGCAAGAGGAAGGCTGCGTAGATGTCAGCGTGCCCTCCCGAGTAGTGGCTCTCAAGGTAGTTAGAATCCGCTAGCCTGTCAGCAGACTGGTACGGCGGGTTAGCCAGTAGAAGGTGGTAAGTCCGCTCCTTAGCAATCCGGATGAACCGCACCCCCGCCGCTAGCTGCTCGCCGTCCAGCCGAAGCCCCAGGTCCTCCTCGCCCGAGTGCCTCGCCAGGAACGCCTCCAGCCGCTCCAGCAGCGTCACCCGTGCCGTACTCCAGTCGATCTTGGCCTGCCGCTCCGGGAAGCGCCCCGTGAGCAGATCCCCCTGCCCCGCCTCCAGCCCGCCCCCGGCCTTCTCCACCTCGCGGATGGCGTCCTCGATGGCCGCGTCCACCTTGAGGAGCGAGCCCAGGTGGTCCACGCCGGCCAGCGCCTCCACGAGCTTCTCCGTGAGTACCTCCGGGATGCCCGCCTCCGACCGGAGTTCGCGCTTCAGCCGCACCAGCGCCGGGTCGTCGGCCTTCAGGCTCCCGAGGCGCAGCAACGGCGCCACCAGGTTCACCCGCGCCGGCCGCGCGTTTCGGGCGAGCCGCTTGGCCTTCAGCACCACCGCCGCGGCCGCGATCTGCACGGCACGGGGGTCGATGTCGATGCCGTGCAGGTTGTTCCCCAGGATCGACTCGGCGATCTCCTTCTCGGAGACCGTCTCCCCCCGGTGGCGCGCCTCCTCCCGGTAGAGCGCCGCCAGGAGGTCGAAGGCGATCACCAGGAAGTGGCCCGAGCCGCAGGCCGGGTCGAGGAGCTTCAGGGTCTTCACCGACTCGGGCGCAGTCGCCACCGCGTCGTTCGGGATGGGCTGGGGCACGTAGTACTTCCAGTGCTCCTCCAGCTCCCCTTCGATGGGCATGAGCGCGTCGAGGGCAACCTCGCCGGCCTCGCGCTTCTTCCTCCATTCGGCGCGGCGGGCGTCGAGCACCGGCAGCACCTGCTCGGCGTCGGCCGTCCAGCCGTGCTTCTTGCACATGCACAGCCAGGTAAGCCCCAAGCTGTTCTGGAGCAGCCACTCCACCATGTACCGCTCGGTGAACATCTGCGTCTTGGACGCTATCTCGTGCGGCTCGATCTTGCCGCCGTCGTTCAGCTTGGCGTCGAGCGCCTCGCGCTCCGGGTCGTTCCAGTACTGGTAGACCCAGCCGAGCGTCGTGTCGTCGGTCCAGGCCGAGAGCAGCTCCGGGTCATCGAACCGCTGCACCACTTCGCGCAGCGAGGCCGGCGGCACCGGGAAGAGGCGGGTCAGCCCCACGTCGCCGAAGAGGCCAGGAAGATCGAGCGCCAGCTCGTCGAAAACCAGGTGGAGCAACGCCGCGTACCCCTCGGTCTCATCCCCGCAGAGCCCCGGCGCGAACTCCCGCAGCTCGGTGTAGCCCTTGGAGGTCCAGCCGCCGGTGAGCACCGCCGGCTTCGACAGCCCCAGCGCCTCCAGGTGGCGGAGCAGCACCAGCCGGTTGAGCAAAGTGGCCGCGGCCTCCTTCTGCGCCTCCACCAGGAACCGCGCCCGCGCCGCCTCGGCCACCTTCTTGTCCTTCGGCGCCACCGTCCGGACCCGCTCGTCGAGCCACGCCTCCAGCCGCTCCCGCTTCCGATGCAGGTCTTCAGTGAGCTTCGCCTTGTCGATCGGCAGCGAGAGCCGGTAACGCCCCTCGGTGGCGTCGTGCAGGTCGGCCAGCAGCCGCGCCCGGAGCTCGCGAACGGTGCGGGAGAGGAGCTGCTTGGCTTCGGGGGTGAGCGTCGCCATCGGTCCCGTCAAGTGAGCCGGACGCGGGCGCCCTGGTCCAGCTTGGCGCCGATCCGCTCCTCCAGCTCGTCGAGCACGCGCTTCAGCTCGGCGCGGTCCTTGATCTCGCGGCCGCGCAGGCCGGCCTCCACCTTGACCACCTGGCCCTTGTCGATCTCGCTCAGGAGGTCGTCGAGCCGCTGGTCGGCCGCCTCCTCGCCCGCCGCCAGCCGCGCCGGGAAACGGGTCGCCATGTCGTCCAGCGTCGGGGCGAGCGCCTCCGCGGTGGTCTCGAAGAGCGCCCCGGCGATGGGGCGCAGCACCGAGTGGGCCTGGTCGGCCGAGAGCTTCTGGAACCCATCGCGGGCCTTCAGGCGGCTCCTGGCCGCCTCCGAATCCTTGTTCTGGCGGTTGAGCAGGCTCCGGCGAGCCTCCACGTAGCGCTCCCGGATGCGGGCCACGTCAGGGGCCACCGCCGAGATGGCGCGCCAGGGGCGCTCGGCGGAGAGCTGGGCCGTCAGCCGCTCCTCCTCGCCCTCCAGGCCCGCTGCCTGACCTGCCTGGCGGAGCTGCGCCAGCTGGAGGTCGCGCACGCCGGCCGCCTCGCCCACCGCCCTGATGGCCTCCTCGGTCAGCTCCGACCGGAGGATGGCGAGCTGCTCCAGGCCGTCGGCCAGCGCTGCCAGGTGCTTCTTCACCGCGATGACCGTCTCCTCGACCTGGCGGGAGCGGCGGCAGTCCTCCAGGGCCTTTCCCAGCTTCTGAAGCGCGGCCGGCAGCGGCGGACGACCGGGGAGCCGTTCGTAGAGCGCCTCGACCTCCCGGAGCCGCTCCCTGCGAGCCGGGAACTGCTGGTAGGTGGCGTCGGCGAAGGCGTCGTTCTCCTGCTCCAGCTCCAGGTCGAGGTGCTTCTTGAAGAAGCCGCGAATGGCCACCTTATCGCGCGGCGTGATCTCACCTTCCCGGGCCGGGAAGACGTCGGCGCCGCGGAACTGCCGGTCGAGCTTGAAGAGGTCGCGCGTGCCTGGGTCATTGATGGAGGTGATCTCGGGAGCACCGTCCGGCCGGATGCGCACCTTGCCGGCCCGGAGGAGCCCGGCCATGCAGGCCCGCACCACGTCCACCGGGTAGCCGTAGGGCGGTCCGCCGAAGTGGCCGATCAGGGCCGAGCCGCTGGTCCCCTTGGCGGCGTCGATGAACTCGAAGACCCGCTTCGGCTCGATGCCGGTGCAGGACGGGATGTACTTGCCCGCGTCGAGCGAGAGGATGCCGAGCCCCTTCTCCATGAACTTGTTGGAGGGGCCCGCCAGCTGCTTCTCCAGGAGCTGGCCCAGCTCGGCCGGCGTCACCGCGATGTCGGTGAAGAAGGGATAGAGCGCCGGCAGGACCCGCTCCGCCGCGGCCACCAGCGCCGTCCCGAAGGCCGCTCCGAGCGTCCTGGGCTCCAGCGGCTGGCCCCGGAAGTAGACCTTGCCGTCCAAGAAGGCGTCGGCCACCGCTGCGGAGACCTTCTTCTCCAGCTCCTCGAAGCGAGCCTCCTCCTCGAGGAGGAGCCGACCCTTCTCCGGGGAGAGCGACTCGCGGCGGGCGGCGTAGCGGTTCCGCATGAACTCGGAGCGGGCGAACTCGCGGGCCAGCCCCTCGATGGGGCCGGGCTCGCCGACCACCCAGACCAGCCGGTCCCTGAGCGGCTCCTGGTCGCTGCGCTGGACCCAGGCGGAGGGAGCCCGGTCATCCCGGGCCTTCAGGAAGCGGAAGTCCACCGTCACGGCGGCGGCGTCGCTGGTGGTCTGCACCTTCTCGTCGGTGAAGTGGCGGCCGTCTGTGAAGAAGGCCGACCAGGGGAAGGCGCTCCCCTTGTGGCGGGGGCGCTCGGGCGTGGCCAGCAGGACCTTCAGCTTGCCCCGGACCACCTCCGACACCTGCTCGGCGGTGACGCCGATGTCGTCGCGCTCGCGTTCCCACTCCTGGCCGGCCGAACTCTGGATCTTGTAGCCGTGCTTCTCCGAGTAGGCGACCAGATTGGCGGCGCGGAGCTTCTCCAGCGCCTGGGTGACCGGCTGGACCTGGTTCCCCTGGCCGAGGCGCTGGTAGAGGCAGGAGGCCACCAGCTCCGGCGTGGTGGCCTTGGTCTCCTGGATCAGCTCGAGGAGGGCCACCGCCTTGGCGGCCCGCTGGGCCAGGGCGTCGTCGCGGACATCGGGGTGATCGAAGATGCGGGAGAGCGTGGTCTGCACGTCGGCGTCGAGGGCCGAGCTCTGGACCTCGAAGATGGCGTCGAGCGTGACGAGGTCGCCGACCTCCCGCTCTCCCAGCTTCTGCTCGCGGAAGAGCTCACCGAGGAGTTGGAGCAGGCCGCGGATGGCGTGGTCGTCGCCCTGGACTCGGCTGGAGCGGGTGCGGAGGTTCGACGTGATCTGCATGAGCAGGTCCACCTGCTCGGGCAGCATCGGATAGACCTCGAGGAAGTCCTCCTCGGTGAGGTCCTCGCACTTGTACCCGTGGAGCGCGAGGTCCGGCCGGTGCTGCTGGAACTTCTCGCGCAGCAGCCTCTCGTGGGCCGGCTTCTTCGCCAGGAGCCGCTTGTGGACCACGTCCCGAATGTTGCTCGGGTGGAGGTGGACGCGCAGGGCGGGCGGGAAGCGGTCCTTCAGCTTGCTCAGGTTGCCGGCCTGGGTGTTGTCCTCCAGCTTCTGCTGGCCGGTGGCGAAGAGCCAGACGGCGCCCTTGAGCCGCTGGCCCAGCTCCGAGACGAAGGACTGGAGCTTCAGCATCCGGTTGTCGTCCTGGTGGACGTACTGGCTCACCTCGTCCACCACGACGAAGAGGGCCTTGCCGGGCGCGCGGATGGCAATCATCGCCTCCACGTCGTCCACGACCTCCTTCACGGCGGTCCCGGCGCCGGTCCGGGAGCCGGCCCGGGCGTCGATCCAGCTCATCGGCTCGAGGTAGCGCTTGGGATCGAGGACGTGGAGCACGTGGGAGAAGTGGTCCTCGGCCTGGTGGTCCTCCTTGGCCTTGGCCCAGGGCTTCTCGAGGGTCTTCTCGGCCGCCGCCAGGAACTGCGGCCACAGGCCGTCCCGCTCCAGCTTGAGTTCGTGGGCCGCCACCAGGTGGCTCCGCGAGCAGTAGCCGAGCCGGGTCTGGATCATCCGGAGCGCGGCCACGTGGATGTGCTCGTCGTCGCGGGCCACGCCGCCGATGTCGAAGACCACCGCCATCGGGTCGAACCGCTTGCGCAGCATCGCCCAGGCGTCCACCAGCTCCTGCCGCCGGGGAGAGTCGTCGCGCTGGAGGAGGGCGTCCGCCAGCAGCAGGCCGCCGGGGAGCCTGGCGTCGTCGAGGGCGAGGCCGAGGAGCTTGGCGAAGCTCGACTTGCCCGAGCCGTAGAAGCCGGAGATCCAGGAGGCGGGCAGCGCCGGGCCGCCGTGCTTGTCCTGCTCCGCCACAATGGCCTTGAGCAGGTGGACGAACTCGTCGTGGATGCCCGACTTGAGGCGCCGGGCCCGCGGGTCGCCCTCCGGGTAGCCGCCGGTGATGATGTACTCGGAGACCTCGGCCTTCAGCTTCACCGGGTCCTGCTCGTGGAAGTAGACGACCGGCGGGATGTCCCGCGTGACGTCGGCGACGAAGAGGTCTTGGATCTTCATCCGGTTCCTTCGCTACGGGTAGATGCGGGGGCGGTAGTCGCGGTCGGACATCAGCTCGCCCATGAAGGAGAGGGCCGTGGTGTCGCGCCGCTCCCCCGGGTAGAGCAGGACCACCGGGATGTTCCGGGTCTTGCCGTCGATGTGCTTGAGGAGCGCCGACGAGCGGAAGAACGGGTAGAGCGCTCCGGCGCGTCCCAGCAGGATGAGGGTGCGGTCGGTGTCGTCTGGCGCCTTGGCGGCGAACTCCTCGATGAGCGTGATGACGTCGGCCGCGATGCCGCTGGGGCCCTCGACGTGCTGGGCGATGGTCTGGCGCAGGTCGTCGAGCGCCCGCTGCGGCCCGTTCGCGTTGGGGCCCTTCTCGAAGAGCCGGCGCTCCCGGTCGATGAGCCGCTGCAGCTCCTTGCCGCCGCTCGCGCGGATGCGGTCGAGGAGGAGCTTCTGCAGGGAGATGGCGAGGACGCCCCACCCTTCCGCCTTGAGATCGTCGGAGAGGTGGCGGATGAGCTTGCGGAGCTTGAACTCGTCCACCGGGCGATACGGGAGGATGGCGAACCGGTAGTTGCGCATCGTGCTGATGCGCGGGCCACCGTCGGCCAGGAGGTCCCGGCGCAGCGCGTTCACGGCCTCCTCGAGCGACGTCCGGTGGAAGAGCTCGTCCTGGTCGGTCACAGGTATGCCTCCGCCCAGGCGGTGAGGGTCGGGTGGGTCCAGTCGAGTTCGACGAGCTTCCCCATGCGCCGGAGCTGGATGGACGGGATGGTCCTCAGCCGCTGGTCGAGGAAGCCGTCGCCGAGGCCGACCGAGGCCACGTAGGCGTTCTCGGTGAGCGAGCCCTGGTGGGTGACGCCGCGCAGCAGGTGGAGCAGGTACCCGATGGCGATGTCGGGGACCTTCGGGAAGAGGAGCGCCCGGGGATCGCGCTTCGGCGAGACCAGGCCCGCCTCGGAGGCGGCCGAGAGGAGCTTGGAGGCGAACTGGAGCAGCGTGGTCTCGGCCCAGCGATCCGGCCAGGTGTGGCGCAGCCAGCGGGCCACAGCCGGCCGGTCCACCTTCGGGTCCTTGAGCGTGCGCCGCTCCAGGAGGAGCTCGCCGGTGAAGCGGCGGTAGATCGGGTCGGAGAGCTGGGTGTGCCAGTGGCAGACGACCTGGCGGGTGGCCGGGTCCATGTGGCGCCAGCGGCGCAGCACGGCGAGCGCCTCCGGGAAGGCGTCGTAGCGGACTGCCAGGTAGGGCAGGAGCGTCTTCACTCGGTCGAGCGTCTTGGCACCGAACCAGCGCTGCTCGAATGCCTGGATGGCCCTAGGGCCGGGCGGCACCGCCGGGTCCACGCTGGCCCAGTAGGCGCGGGCTTCGTCGATCCCCAAGGCGAGGCGGAGGATGCGGGTGTGGATCTCGGTGGTCTCGGCGGGCCGGCGGGGCAGCGTCGGCTCCAGGCCCCCCACCTCGATCACGGCTTCACCCGGAAGAACGGGAGGGGGTACTTCTCCGGCACCGGCACGAGGGCGGCCGCCAGGACGCGCACGGCCACCTCGAGCGGCTCTGGCATGGCGCCCTTGAGCTGCCGGCCGCCGGGGACGACGTCGTAGGCGGGGGGCTTGCCCTGTGACTGGAGCGCCTTGGCGAAGGCGTCGGGGGTGAAGGGCGCGTCGAGCTGAAGAGGCAACGCGAGCGCCTCGGCCGGCGCGGTGCCGGACCGCTTGTGCTCGGCGAGCCGCTCGGCCAGCCGCTCGTCCACCTCGAAGCCGAGGAAGAAGATCGAGCGGACCTGGTCCGGTTCGGCCATGCCCTTGCGCCCCTGCTCGTCGGCACGGCGGGCCGCCTCGCGCACCGCCTCGAGCGAGGCCCAGGCGTGGGTGCGCGGCAGGAGGCGGGCCATGAGGTCTCCTCCCCCGCTGGCGTCCACCAGGTCCGTCGGCCACCAGCCGAGGCGCTTGGTCTGCTCCTTCGACTCGCCGGCCCAGGCCACGGTGAGCTGGAGGGCGAGGATGGCGTCGAGGGTGGTGGTCTGGATTGGCCCGAGCAACGGTTCTCCGGCGGGATAATTGAGGATTCTGGCACGGAGGGGGGAGGCGTGAGCCGGCCCCCGCGCGGATTGGCATCCTACAACGGCGAGGGACAGGGAGGCAGGGCGATC
The DNA here is from genome assembly GCA_016218885.1 of Deltaproteobacteria bacterium. Lineage (GTDB taxonomy): Bacteria > Myxococcota > Myxococcia > Myxococcales > UBA5297 > JACRCT01. The sequence goes on from JACRCT010000256.1 coordinate 31,562, forward strand.
AGGGAGGTGACAGGCGATACCAGGGGTGTGGGTTTGCGCGGGGTCAAGATCCCTGGTGGTTCAACGCCGTCCAGCGCTGGGCCGCCCGTGGCCTGTCCCTCAAGTGGCTAGCATTCCCTGAGCACGCCCACCGGGGAGGACCCATGTCCGTCAAGAGCGAGATCAAGGGCACCATCGGCAAGACCATCACCGGCATCTTGGTGGCCGAGAACCCGCGGCTGCCGAAGCGGCAGCTGTTCCTCGTGTTCGCCGACGGCACCTACTACGAGCTCTACAGCAGCACCGGTGACCTCCACGGTGCCGGTGGCGTGGACCAGGGCGACATCGCGAAGGCCGTGGGCTACGCGAGCAAGTTCGGTGGCGAGATCACGAGGTACGAGTAGGACCGCGCCGCGGACTGCCTCCCTGTCGGAAGCGGGTGCCATAGTTTCCGCGTCTCTTGGCGGAAGCTCCAGCGAAAGCAGCTGAAGGAGGAGAGATGTTCAGACACCTGCTGCGGGAGATGGAAGACCTCTCCGGCACGACTAGCATCACCATCCCGGTCGCCGCCGACGAGCGGGGCTATGTCGACAAGGAATGCCCAGTCTCGGAATGCAGGTACCAGTTCAAGGTGATGGGAGAAGACTGGGGAGCGCTCTTCCACGATGAGGCCGTCTTCTGCCCGATGTGCGGGCATGAAGCGCCGGCGACCCAGTTGTGGACGACTGAGCAGGTCGAACAGGGCCGAGCACGGGCGATGGCCTACCTGGAGGCTCGGGTTGACTCAGCACTGAGGCGTGGCGCCGCCGAGTTCAACCGAACTCATAGGTCCGATGGGTTCCTTCAGGTGTCAATGCACGTGTCGGGAGCGCCGCGCCGCGCGGTTATCCTTCCCTTGCCGGCCGCCGAGGTGCTTGAGCAGCGTGTTGCGTGCGAGAAGTGCAGCGCGCGCTACGCAGTAATCGGAGCTGCCTTCTTCTGTCCATGCTGTGGGAACAACTCAGTGGAGCGGATGTTTGAAGCGTCGCTCCAAAGAGTGCGAGCGAGGGTTGAAAACCTCGACACGATTCGATCCGCACTTCGCGAGGCAAGCGGTCCGGACGACGCAGAGCTGACGTGCAGGTCTCTTCTCGAAGATGGGCTCCAGCACTGTGTGACGGCATTCCAGCACTACGCTGAGCGGCGGTATCGCGCGATCCCCGGCACCGCCACGCCAAGGATGAACGCGTTTCAGCGCCTCGAAGAAGGAGATGCGCTCTGGCGCGCGGCGGTTGGCGCGGGCTACATCGAGTGGATTTCTCCCGACAGCCAGTCTCGCCTCCGGATCTTGTTCGAACGGCGGCACCTGCTGGCTCATCGCGATGGCATCGTCGACGACAAGTACATGGCCAAGTCAGGCGACCACGTGTACCGGACCGGCCAGCGCATCGTCGTTACAGTACGTGACGTGAGCGAACTCGTGGACATCATCCAGCGCTTGGCCGACGCCATCCGTGCCGCCACAGAGCCGAAGGACGGGGCGCCGACCATGCTGCCTGGGGCAGAACACGGAAGGGACGTTCTGTGACCGCAGGTCAATTCCAGGAAGTTGGTCACTGCGGATACGAGCTCACGGTTTCCCTCACTACCGAGAACGGTACTCGGAAGTACGCGCTAGGCATTGGAGCGTCCTCCCCATACCCGACAGCGGTGATCGCCGTATACGCGTTGCCATTGGGCATTGCGGTAGGAACGATTCAGCTTGGCGGCATCGGGCAGCAATGGAATCCGCCACCCTTCCCTGGCTGCCTATCAATCTTCATTGGGTCAGACACGGAAGGTCGATTCGGGCACCAATGCCCTGCGTGCGAGGGCTATTGGCGATCGGACGGCGTCGGCATCCGATGGCCTATGAGGTGCGCCTACTGCGGGGCCAAGGGCTTCGCTCATGAATTCCTGACCGATGGGCAGAGGTCGTTCGTCCAAGCGTGCTGCGAGTGGATCCAGGACGCCATCGGCTCCGAAGTCGACGGCAAGAAGACCCTGAAGCTAGACGAGGTGGCGGACCGAATCGCCCATGGAGCGGAGCAGCCGAGCTTCTACTACGTCGAAGAAAGCCAGCAGAACAAGTTCGAGTGTGCTGCGTGTGGAACGTGGAACGACGTGCTTGGCCGCTTTGGCTACTGCTCGTCATGTGGCACCTGGAATGGGCACCAGGAACTGGAGGCTGATGTCGCGCGCATACGAGACCAGATCAACACGACTTCGGCGTGGGAGCGCTCGATTCAGGAGCTCGTGGGGGCATTCGACTCCGTCGCAAGGCAGTACGCTAAGCAGCTTCTCGATTGCGTGCCGGTCTCTGCGCGGCGGCGCAAGCTCCTTGAGCGCGTCTTGTTCCACGATCTCAACGCCCGTGCTGGCGAACTCAAGACCATCTTCGACATCGACGTCCTCAAGGATTTGGGTGCGCCTGACGTGACGTTTGCGGCCATGATGTTCGAACGGCGCCACGTCTACGAGCACAACGGAGGCGAGGCGGACGAGAGGTACATCCAGGCGTCCGGTGACAGTTCGGTTCGCCCGAAGCAGGCCATCATTGAGACCCGGGAGAACGCCCACCGCCTCGCCGGGATCGTGACGAAGCTCGGACGGAACCTCCATTCCGGTTTCCATGAACTCCTCCCCGTCGAGGAGGGGCCTGTGAAGCTGGAACAAGAGCGGAAGGCCAGAATGAAGGCGCGTATGGCTAGCGGACCGTGACACCCGGTGCCTGGGTGCGATTTGCTCTCGGACGGGCCCGCTGCACCTCGCCAGGACCGCAGAAGGAGGAGCAGTCCGAAACTGGCTTACGCGTCTTCCCGCCGAGGCGTCAGGCCGGTCTCGTAGTGTGAGCCTATGGCCCAATCAACCAGACCCACACCTGAGCAAATGGCGGAGGCCGAGTACCTCGGACTCACTCTGGAGAATCCCTACCAGAACCAGCCAGGGAAGCCGCTCGCCCTTGCGGTCACCACCCAGTTCGCGAAGCCCCACGGCGCCGGCCATGGAGAGCAGTTTCTACTCTTTGCTGACCACATGCTCCGAATGATGTGGGATGCGCTCGCCTACTGGACGCCGGAGCGGATTGAGCACTCGGCGCTCGCGCGGGCTGGCGAGGCGGCCGAGCCCTCGCTGTTGTCGCGGGAGGCGAGCCTCTTCGCTGCGCAGTATTTCAAGAAGTGGCTGCCTGCCCTTCACGAATGGGCTCGCCATGACCACTCCGTTCGAGCCAGTGGCCAGTATGAGCGTGCTCTATTCGTCCGCGACCTTCTCCAGGAGGCCACCCAGGCCCTGGAGCGCCGATCGACGGCCCTTGAGGGGCGTGCACTTGATCTGCGGCTCCGGTTCGACCTTCGCCACATCCAGGCCCTGCTCGCCAGAGAGGACCTGGCGGCAGCTCTGATCTCAGCGGTTGATCAGGCCGCTTTGGCTGCTGACAAGGCGCGCTTCGATGCAGTCCGAGAGGAACTTGAGAAGGCAGCCGCTCGCCTCGAGCCCCGCCTCGGGCGCCTGGAGGATGCTATCGAGTTCCTATGGGAGCGTAGCGTCAAGCAGTGGGGACGCGAGGAACTCCTTGCCGGCGGGCCCGTTCGCAAGACCGTGGGCGCGCTCGCGGTCGGCCTTCGATCTGCTTTGATGAGCGCGGTCTTCAAGAAGTTGCTTGGTCCCTAGCGCCCTCCGCGAGCGGGTAGTGGGATACACGCCGCCTTCGAACTTCCTGGGCTCAATTCGGTACAAGAACTGAGTCGCGATCTCCGCGTTCTCGCGATCATCGGCGCGACCGATGCTGAGCACACCATGTCCTTGGAAGGTCAGACTACGAACTTCACGTGTGGCCCCGCCAGCCTACGAATCGCCAGGTCGCTTCTGGGCGGCGGGCTCCAATACGACAATACCGAGATTCAGGAAGACGACGTTCGTAGGAAGTCGGGCTTGGCCCGGCGGGAAGTGATGTTCGGTGGCACCAGCGAGTTCGCCATGAAGAGAGCGGCGCGCGCGATGGGAATGACAATTCGGATTCGCGACTACGTGAAGCGGGATCCGGAGCGGGTGCTGCGAGACATCAGGATCGCCACGGCGAAGGGCCATCCTTGCATCGTCTGCGTGCACGGCCAGGACGAGGGGTATTTCCACTGGATGTGCGTCGCGAGCGTGGTGGGCCAGTGGGCAGTCGTCCTGGATCCTGCCATGACCGACTGGTGGCTCCCGGAGAGAACTTTCTGGACGGCCGATCGCAGCCACTCGCTGACTCCCTCCCTGATGCGGGTGAGCAGACTGCTCCAGTGGATCGACCCCGGCGACGAGCTCGCGGAGAAGGTCCTGGAGCAGTACGGGACCAGCCATCAGGTGCTCGAGGTCGCGGTGGCTCCCGGTCAAGGGCATCGCTACGTTCGCGGCACCATCACCGAGGAAACGGTGAGGGCGATGCGCCGAGACCTCACGATGGCTTCGGACTTCGACCAGGTCATCCAGGACCTGAAGGAGACCTTCTCCTTCTCATGCAGTCGTGCCCCGGCCGGTGCTGTGCCGGCGGGGCGGTTCCTGCGTCGCAATGCCGAGCGCCTGACCAAGCTAGTGACAGAACGCGTGGTTAACTCCGCCTGCGACGCGAGGTCAGTCCGGGAGCAGATCCGGAGGCTGGTACGTGTGGCCAGTGGGTACGCTTTCTACGTGCGCCGAGGCGACGAGCCCAAGGTCTTGGCGGCCCTCGCCTTCCACCTGGGATGGCACTCCTGCAGTGTCGCCTACGGCATCGAGGAAGGGGCGGCGTAGAGGATGCGCGTCCCGTCGAGTGGGAAGCACCAGCACCAGACTGGCCGAGATGGGGCGCGCCTCGCCGCAAGCCGCCAAACCAGGTCGGGGCTCACGTCTATCTTGCAATAGAGGTCATCGACCGACCCCACCTTCAGCGGTCGGTTCCGGCGGTAGGACCTCGAGCTCCACTTCCTTCAGGTCGACGTCGACGCCCCATCGCTGGCCGAGCTCGCCGTAGACCTTGCGGCGCTGCTCCTGGTCGAGGTCCACCGCACTCATCCAGAGTAGAACGCCCGCCTTGTCCATCCGCTGGAGGTCGAAGGTCTCGATGAGCTGGACGGGCGACAGCGCGAGAAGCGCTTCTCTAGAGACGGATCGCCGGCGCATGGCCCGGAGACGCCGCGCCTTGAAGACGTCGACAAGCACGGCGATGAGCAGGACGACGCCAAGCCAGCCAACAAACAGCATCAGGTCTGACACCAGGCCCCAGCGCGCCCGTGGGTGATGCAGCGAGGACATTTCCCGGGCTTCCGAGCTCTCCCGCCGCCACTACGGGGGACGATACCCGTTCAACGGACAGTCGGCGATGTCGGGGCACGTGGGCGATGTAGGCCACGACTCAGGCGAGTCTGGCTGGCGCATCGCCCTACGGCCTGGTGCTTCGCCCAGAGCGCCTGCTTGGCCGGCCCGGCCTGGATGGCTCCAGCTTGGCCGGCCTCAACAGCACTGCCGGCTTCACGCCCAGGGCCTTCGCCAGCAACTCCAGGCTGCTCACGTGGAGGTCCACGCTGCCGCGCTCGATTCTCTGCAGGTGGCGACCGTTGAACCCTGCGGCCTCCGCGAGCTCCGCTTGGCTGAGCCCAAGCTTCACGCGAAGTCGCCGAGTGTTGGCGCCGATGTAGGAGAGAAGCGGCATCCCGTAGTCGGGTACCGCGCTCTTCCCGGCAGATATGTATCACTAGGAGCCGTGTTACTGTCCGTCCTCATCGGCGCCATGTCCGTGGCGCGGTCAGATTGAGGGATACGAGTGCCGGACCTCGAGCCTGCCCTCAATTTGCAGCCGGGGGGAGCCTTGGAGCAGAAGGCGGCGCCGCAAGACCCATTCTCTGGGGGAACACCGTGAACACACTGCACCGATCACTGATGCTCATCGGAACAATGGTCGCCGCGAGTCTACCCGCCGTACCGCGCGCCAGCCCCGCGGACGCTGCCAACGAGGCGAAGGGGCACCAGATCTCTGAGGCGCGCAAGGCGATCGCCAAGACAGGAATAGACTACTGGTTCATCTCACCCGAGGCCCGGGGAGGCAGCAAGGAGTGGTCCAATCAGTTGACTCTCTCTGAGACGGAGGCCGGGAGAACATTGAGCGCGCCTGGCTATATCAAGCAGGGATACTGCCGTCTGTTTGCCGCGGCACTTCAGGGCAAGGTCATCTCAATGACGGAGGCCGACGTCAGGCAGGTTGTTGGCCCAGGTACTATCTGGATTCCACTTCGCCATGGCGATGAAGTCTGCCACCTGCTTGTTGAGGACATCGACCCTTCAGTGACGGACCAAATCGCAAGGTACTTGCCCCACCGGGCCTATGAGGTCGGACCGGAGGTGAAGGCGCGGGTCGTAGGCGTTGGCATGGCACCGCTCGGCAACGGGGACCGTCTCCCGGTTATCAGGCTGGTCGCGCAGCGGGTTTGTCTTCCCTACTGCAAGTCCCCCGCGTCACCTAATCCGGCCACACAGACTCCAGGCGCACAACCAACAAAGAAGGTGGCGAAGCCGGTCATCCAAAGCGATTCCCAGGGCCCATCACCTTCGGAGGCTGACCGACGCATTGCAATGAACCTGCGCGTCGTCGCCAAAGAACCGAAAAGCGTGGCAGCTTGGATCTCTCTCGGCAACGACTACTTTGATACCCGTCAGATCCAGCGCTCTATCGATGCATACGGCGAGGCGCTCAAACTCCAGCCCAACAACCCAGACGTACTGACGGACCAAGGCGTTATGTACGGCCTGCAATCCAACTTGGATCGGGCCCTCGCCAACTATGAACGTGCTCAGGAGCTCGCTCCGACCCACCTGGCAAGCGCCTTCAATATCGGCCTCGTCTATGCCCGACGCGGAAGCGACCCTACTCGCGAGGCGGCAGCATGGCGGAGGGTGATCGAGCTCGCTCCCGATAGCGAGCAGGCCGGCACTGCGCGGAAAGCGCTTCAGGAACTTGGCGAGGCAGAGCGGCAATCGGCGCTAGACAGTGTCCCGTCTACTCTTGGTGCGCAGAGTCGGGCCGACATTGAAAAGGCCATCCTCGCTATGACTCAAGGCAAGGACGACTCGACCTGCATTCAGTACTGGCTCAGAGATCTCAATGGGGACGGGGTACCAGAGGTGTTTTCCATCCCGCAGACCTTTACCAACTGCGGGAACGCCTCCAGATGCATGGTGGACTTGCTGACCTTCAGTAGAGACGGCAGCTTGATGGGCATTGGATCGTTCGAATCGGAAGTGACAGCGTTCGCTGCCCTTCCAGGTAAGCCATGGAGCGATGTCGTGGCGTTCACCGAACGTGGCGCGTCCCGCTATCGGTTCGAGGGGACCAGCTACATCCAGGTCAAGGAGAGTGCTGCCGCCACTCAACGCGCATCAAAGGGGGCTAGCGCATGGGGCTTGAGCAGTGGCTTCAGCGAACTTGGAAGGTGTAGGTAGCCCGCGCAGTAACAGGCGAGAGCTTTACACTGAATGAAGCGAAGCAGTGCCTCAGTGGTCACCGCGACACCAAGAGTCCAATTTCAGGACCTGGAGCGCACAGCCACACTTCAGAATGGAGCCACCATGATCCGTTACATAGTCGCGTCGGCGCTTGCAGCCATGCTACCTAATGTGGCGAGGGCGGATGTCATCAATCCTGGGCGTCCCGACGTGACATTTCGCGTCTGCATGTCTTACAAGGGCACCGTCATGCCAGAGGCATTGTACGAGACGCGTTCGTACCCGCCCACCAGCGCGGTGTCGTGCGTGCGGCAGGGTGATGTTAAGAATCCGATGGTATGCTCGGTTGAACTCAAGAGCGGTGACCCCGAGGACTTCTACGGATCCGACCGAGCCTTCATCGACCTCTCGCCGGGGATTCACGAATTCGAAGGAAGGTCGGCGCTGGACCCTTCGCGACTGGTGAAGGTTAGACTCAGCATCGTGAAGACGGGAACGGGATATGCGTGGCGCCTTGTCGACTTCACTCTTACTGTCCTGCCGGCGAAGGGCACGAAAAGCCCCATAACCGTCACGGTGTGCAAATAGTCAGAGGACCTGTGACAACATGCCCGCGTGGGCCAGCACATTGAGGTGGCGCGTGGCTCGTGAATAGTTTCGGCGCGGCCTCTGGGGCGATGCTCGTTGTCGCTTTGGTGGTAGTTGGTATAGCGGGCTCGCATCCCGCGTGTCGTGCGCCAACTATGCTACGAAACTATCCGAGTAGCGCAGACGCAGTTCAGCCGCCACGTCGTTCTCGAAGCTCGACAAGCGGCTGGGCTCCACGTGCTTCGTGAAGTACTCTCGCAGGTCGAGACGCTGTACGCCGTACAGCAAGACCTCCGCGAGATGGTCGTGATGCTCGGCTTCCAGCCACCTCTCCGCCGCCGCAATGCGCTCTCGGAGGGGGATGCGCTCGTTGAACTGGACTGCCAGCCCAGCCTGCCGCCTTGACTCACGCTCCGCCGTCGGCATCGGCGCTCCAACTGAGCCGCATGCAGCCAGATAGCGAGCATGGTAGCGGCGATGCTGAGCCACCTCGGCGGGGACGAGCGTCGAATAGGCGAAGTCGCAAATGCGGCACCGGCCGTCGCCTGCGAGGTTCGGGTGCGGAACGAAGTTGGACTTCACAGAGAACTCCTCTGGACGCTGGAGTTGCGCCGGGATTGCCAGTTGGCGCACTGGAAGCAGGCGAAACGAGATCTGTTGGCATCGCGGGGGACCACACCGATCACGCTTGTCTGCCCCGCGCAGCTTGGGCACACCAGCCAGCGGCGAACTGCACCGAATGAGCCTGCGGAGGGCACGCGGACAATCTTCACGATTGCTGACACGCCACCGGCCTGCACATGAACCTTCTTCAGGGTGGCGAACTCCCTCGGCGAAAACTGGGCACGGATCTGACGGATCGAGATCCGCGTTACGGCGTCGCGCAGGAGAGTCACTGGCCACCTCCGGCGAAGTCGACACGGTCCGCGTGCCCGATCACCACGCTGGGCCTCTGGCGTAAAGAGCTCTCCACGCCGAGCTGCCTCACCGCCATCACCATCCGCTTGGCCACGCCGTCGAGGGCGCGAGAGAGTGCGGCCACCGCTTCGAAGTCCCGCGCCGCCACACGCTGAGCAAGCAGGCCCTCTAGGACGCGGAGCTGGCTCCGGCAGGCCGCGGCGGTGCGGGCCAGCAGGCGGACCCGGGCGCCATCCCCCGCAGGCCCGGCGAGCGCCTCGGCAAGCTGGCGCGTGTCCTCGACGAGTCCCTGGATGGTTGCTTGGTCGCCGGAGACGAAACCAATGATGGCGGCCTGGTCGAATGGCGTCAGGCCCAGCGCGCGGGTGGGCATGGGCGGGGCGGGGGTCGGCGAGACGGTGAGGCAGCGGTCTTCCGCGGAAGGTGAGGTGTGCATGACGAAGCATAGGTGGTGGCGCCGGCGGCACCACATCCTCCCCACTGCCTCCTTGACCGGGTGGGGTGGCCGCCGCCCTCCCCGCCCGGCTGGACGGGCCGCGTGTCCTCGACTGGGCGATGTGACGTCGCCGGCAGCGCAAGAGGTCACAGCGGCCGCGGGCAATTTCCACCAGTAAGTACGGGACCCTGACCCAAGCCCGCAATCCGGAACTTCGATTGTGACCGTGTGACCACCTCCCTGCTGGGGAATTTCTTGGAAATGATCTTCGTGGGTGGCTTGGTAGCGGCTACAGGGCCACAACGGACGCGCCGGAGGCGGCGTGTGCCCCCGGCGGTCCCGTCGTTTCAGGGAGTTACGTCGATCCCGTCGCGCCCAGGGTCTGTGACCAGGCGCCGGTCACACGGGGATACCGGTACGCCAGGGGCCGGGTCGCGCCTGCGATGATGAGTCGCTCCTTGGCCCGGGTGGCGCCGACGTACGCAACGCGGTTCTCGGCCTCGGCCCCGCCATGGCGCTGGTCCAGGTGCTCCATGTAGGTAGCCCTGGTCATCTCCGGCACCAGCACCACGGTGTCGGCTTCCCGCCCCTTCGACCCGTGGATGGTGGTCAGGCGCACCTTGGGCTCCACCAGGCTGCCATGGCGGGCATGGATCGCCTCGAGGTAGCGCCTGGTCGCGCCGTCCAGCCGTTTCAGCATGCCCAGCGGTCCCTCGGCCGCCGCCACCGACAGCAGGGTGCCGCCCTGCAGCAGGTTTTTGATGACGCTGGGCGCCAGCTCCCCGTCGAGCTGCGCCGCCCTGGCCTTCACGCCACGAGGGAGCAGGCTCGCACCGTTGCTCGGGATGAACTCCAGCATCGCCTGGAGGTCGTCGGCCTGGACGTTCCACCCGTAGGCCACCGCCCGGGCGGAGCGCACCGCGGCGAGAAGCTGCGGGCCCAGGGGGTTCGCGGCCCCGCCACCCTCCACCACGTAGGCCACGCCGGCCGCCTGCAGCTGCTCAGCGACGCCCTCCAGGAAGCAGCGGTTGCGCACCAGGACGAACGTCGGGGAGGCCCCGTCGACCTGGCTCAGCGCGGCCTCGAGCGGCAGGTAGTCGACGGAACCGCCGACCTGTCGCGGCGTGTAGGTCTTCCTGATGCGGTTCTGGTTGCGGGCGACGAGCTGCATGGCCAGCGCGTGCACCGTGGCTGGGACCCGGTACGACTGCGCCAGGACCGTCGTCGGGTGAGCCCGGGACAGCGCCAGGAGCCAGCCGGGATCCGCACCCTGGAAGCCGTAGATGGCCTGGTCATCATCCCCCGCCACGTAGACCTGCCGGCAGTGTCCGAACCACGCCTGCACCGCCCGGACCTGCAAGGGGGAGAGGTCCTGCGCCTCGTCCACGAAGGCCACCTTCACGTCGGGCCGCAGGCCCCGGGCGAGCGCCTCCTCAAGCATGTCGTTGAAGTCGACCACCCGCTTGTCACGCTTGAACGAGACGTAGCGGCTGACGAAGCGGCGGAAGGAGCCGGCGACGACCCGCGCCGGAGCCCGCGCCAGCGTGGTCTCAACATCCAGCCCCCGGTTCCGCCCCCATTCGTAGGTGGCGCGGAGGAGGTCGTCCGTCGTCTGCCGGGGCGCCGAGCCGAGCGGGTCCTCCATGTTGGTCCAACCCACCGCGGTGAAGCGGTAGCCGTGGGCGCGACCGAACTCGCTCCAGTGCCGGCCGTCCAGGACCCGATCCGGAGCGAGGTTGAGGAGGCGGAACGCCGTGCCGTGAATTGTGCGGAGCCAGGGGAAGTCCTTCCCGTCGATGTCGAACCGCCGTCCCACCCTGGCGAGGACCTCTTCCCTAGCCGCCCGGGTGAAACTCACGAAAGCGACGTCCTCTGGGCTGGTGTCCCCGGACAGCTCGGACTCCAGGCGCTGGAGCAGCGCCGTGGTCTTCCCCGTGCCGGGGGGCCCCAGCAGGACCTCGAGGTTGGAGGTCACGGTGTCACCTCGGCGCCGAAGTCAGGGTTGTCACTCGACGGCGACTCCGTCGCCGGCTCGGTCTGCCCGGTGGCCTCGTAGGCGACCGCCGGTGCGGGCGTCGGCCAAGGTGGCGGAGCTGAGGGGCTGGCCGCCGGCGCGGGATTGACCGGCTGGTTCTTGAGCTTGGCTGCCCAAGCCTTGACCGTGTCCTTGGGCCCGGGACCGTGCCGCTGCGTCTTGTATGCCAGTCCCAGGTTCTTGAGGTGACGGGAGATGTCGTCGACCCGGACCTTTTCCAACATGATGTTGACCTTCCGCGAGATCGCGGCCGTCTTAAAGAGCACCTTGCCGTGGACCACGAAGCCCTTGCCGTCATCCAGATCTTCGATGGAGTCCCCGTGGATCAGCTCATCCACGGCGCGCTTGACGGCCTCGTGCAGGGCGCCGTCGGTGGTGCCCTCGGCGGGGAGGTCGATGATGGTGGCGGCCTTCATCCATGCCGCGACGATCCGCTCCCACTTGAGGCTGGCGTTCTTGCCCTTCGGCAGCTGGGCGAACAGCTGCGTGCACTCGAAGTACCGCTTCCTGAACCCGCTCGGGTTCAACAGGTGGTCGGTGGAGAACTTGTGCCAGACGCCGCCGATCTGGAGTTCATGCCGAGGGGTCTCGCCGGTGAAGATCCTCACCTGCTGGACCCCGAGATGGGCGCCAGCTCCGCCGGGCAGCGCCGGTGACGCTGGCGTGGTCGGCGCGGCGCCGGCCGTGGACAGCGCTGCTCCGCCCGGTGCAGGCGCCACCGGCGTGGAGAGCTGCAGGGCCGCCGCTCCCCCGTCCTCGCCCTCGTTCACCCTGGCCAGCGCGGCCAGGACCTTCTCGCGGATGTACTCGGCGCCGCGCAGGAGAGCGTGCCTGTCGGGCCGACGCGCCAAGGCAGTCGCAAGCGTTGACGGGTCCTCGACGCCCTTCTTCACCAGCATCATGAGGAAGCCGGCGTCGTACCCCTCGGGCGTCGCCGGCAGCCGCTGGCCGGCCGCGTCGCACGCGGGCTTCCCGGTCCCGTCCAACAGGGTCTGCAGCCGGACGTGGCGGGCCACCAGGTCGCCCACCTCGGGCGGCATCGCGTCGCCGATGCGGATGAGGTGCTCGGGCACGGTGCCTTGCCCGAGCGGGCGCTGCACCACGCCAGCGTCGACCACCGCTTCGGGCTCGGGCTCCTCGAGCTCACAGGCATCGTCGTCGACAAGGAACCCCTCGCGCCGGAGCAGGTCGCGCCGCTCCATGCCAGCCTCGAAGGCATCCAGGTCGAGTTGGTCGCCGTGCCAGCAGCCGGCACCCTCCAGGCCGACCCCAGTCTCGCCGTGGCCCGTAGAGAAGCAGGCCCACCGCGTCGCGCTGTCCCCCAGCTTGCCGAAGCACCCATGGTGGTCGCAGGCGGGGCAGCGGCGCGACCGGCCAGCGAAGGAGAGCGGATTGGCGGCGTTGTAGGCGTCCACCGCGGCCTGGAACCCGGTCATGGGCCGGTCGGGGCGCGGGCCAGAGACCCGGGTCTCCTCGCTCTCCTCCAGGCCGAGATAGGCGCCAACCTTATCCCGAAGGTCGTCGGGGAGCTCGCCGAGCCGGGCTTCAGCCTCGCAGGCCAGTGCGACGGCCTCCACCTCGCTCCACCCGTGCCGCACCAACAGGGTGGCGACGGCCAGCCGGACCATGTGGACGCGGAGTTCGGCCGCCTCGATCTCCATGATGGGGAGCTCGTTCTCGAACTGGACCTTTTCGCCCGAGGGGTGGGTCGAGCCGGGGAAGACGGTCTGGAGCGCCTCGGCCCGAAGCTCCAGGAGGGTCTTGGGCGCCCCCCCGGAGCCGTTCACGTCCGTGAACTTCAGCACCTTGGCGCCCTTCGCCCGGTAGAGGCGGTGGGAGCTCGGCCGAGATGCCCGGCCAAAGGTGCGGGTGCCTGGCAGGAAGTGATGTGCGAGGCGAACGGCCTCGTCGCAGTCGAGGTCGGCGTCCACCAGCTCGCCGCTGGCGGCGCCGAGGATGATCCCGATGTTGCCCAAGTTGTCGCCGAACCAATTGGCCACCGTGTCCATGGTGACCTTCAGGTCCTTCCAGTCCTTGGTGATGGGCCCCTTCGCCTTGTAGGGGACGGGGATCGGGCTGAATCCTTCGTTGATGTAGGTCTTGGCCCACTCACGAGGAGTGGAGTTGCTTCCGTTGAACGTGTTCACTGCGTTCCCCTTGCTCGCCTATCGGGCGAGCAGCTCGGGGACCCCCTTGGCCATGAAGGGACCGGTGCCTTCCGGTGTACGTGGTCAAGTTGGCGGTGCGCTCACTGGGCTCGGTCCGATCCCCATATTCTTGCGCGGCTTGGGTGCTGCTCTATCCGAGGGTCTTGGCGGTCTCGTTGAACTCGTTGGTGCTGCGGCGCCCTGCCAACTTCGGCATGGCGGTCCTGCACGCGCACCACTCGGTCCCGGGCGAGAGCCTCGCCGTCGACATCGACCTATACTTTTGGTGGCGCACGCTGAACTCCCTGGCCCCGTCGTCGCCTTGTCCGCGGCGCGGGGCTTCCTCATGTGCGGCTACGCCCGGCGCTCCTCGAGCTCAAGGAACATCTCGAACGCTTCGTTCATCAGGTCGGTGATGGGCGGCAGGAGGCCGCCGTCCCGGCGGGCCCGGCGGAGCCGGAGGTCCTCGAAACGGAGGCGGCGGCGGCGAGGCGTCGTGATGGTGAGGCGGATGAGATCGGTGTTCTTGGTCATCTTTGTGTCCTCCGCGGCGCATCTGGCGCCGCACCTGAATGAAAGCTAGGTGACGGGGCGCAGTCTCACAAACGCACCTTGGTGACCGTCAGCACGCCGCCGGCAACGGCGGGGCCCCGCACTGGCGACCCCGCCCCGAAGTCCACTAGGCCGTTGGCCCGGGCTGGTGGAGCGGGGTGACCTCCGCCTTCGCGACCTCTCCCACAGCGGCCGTGATGGAAGCAGCGACCGGATGCGCAGCGCGGAACTCCGCCTGGCGGACGACCCCTTCCAACTCCAGCGCCATCTGCGCGTCGAAGATGTGGGAGCTAGCGCGCTCGAGTTCCTTCGCGTCGCACGCGTCTGCGGCGCAGTCGAGCTGGATGCAGAGCTGCTCGCGGAGGAAGTCTGTGAGGTGCTCGACCTGGTGCTCGTGGAGTTCCAGGGTCAGCTTCTTGAACTTGGGATGCATGATGCTCCTTGAAGAGATGAAGGCGCAGATCGACCGCCCGGCATGGGCGACGACCTGGGCACGGGCCGACTGGGCACGTGCAGATGCGACACGCGGCGCCCGCCACCATGGCGAAGCGCCTCTGCTGGGCGTCCCGGCGTAGCGCCGGGGGGCCGAGGCGGTGCTGCTGCCTGACCTGTCTGCGGGCGACTGCCCGCTCTTCATCTCGGCGTAGCGCCGAGGGGGCCTGTGAGCCGGCCCTGGGGAGCGCATCTGCTGCCGCGCTCGATGGTCCCGATCATGATCCTCGGGACTTGGTGCAACGTTTCGACATGTACGCATCGCCGAGCCGGTGGTCAAGTCGACGCGAGCCCCCCCCCCCTCGGAGTGCAACTCCGCCAGCAGCCCCGGCGCACCGCGAAGGTGGGGAGGCCGCCCGGCACCTCCCCACCTACGCTTGCCCAGCCTACTGCGCCGACAGCGTCGGCTTCTCCGCCTCGCCGCGGGTCTCCACCGGCGCCACGGCCGGCACGGTCATGCGCTTGTTCCCGATCCACTGTTCCGCCGGCTCGCTGGGGCTCTCCGGGGCCTGAGCCGTGTCGCCCGCATCGAACGCCTCGTCCACCGCCGCCTCGATGGCGGCGTCGTCCAGGTGGGTAATGAAGTGGCGAAGGATGGAGATGTCGTCCTCTGCGCCCGCCAGGACCTCGGGCGGGTGGTGGTGACCGCAGTTGCCAAGCGCGCAACGCAGCGTGTTGTCGATGAAGGCGTTGAGCGCCTGCTTGATGGTGGCGATGTCGATGCTGTCGAAGCAGCCGTGGATGTGTGCCATTGGGTGTCCTTGTCGCTGAAGGTGGAGGGCGGCAGCGTGGTGGCCTCACGGCCACCCCGCCGCGCATCCCGGGGTGCTAGCGGTGGGTGGGCACCTTCTGGTGGGCGGCAGCCTTCGCGGCGGCCTTGGCCTTGGAGAGGGTGCTCTTTGCGTCCTTCAAGCTCGCGCCGAGATGCCCCAGGCGAGCAAGCAAACCGGCGCACTCAGCTTCGAGCGCAGCGGTGTGACCCTTTCGGAACTGGCCTGCCAACTTCATCGCGGTGTTGATTTCCAGGATTGCGGCCGTCACCGTATCGTGGTCGCCATCCAGGTGTGCTTCGAGGGCCAAGTGAAGCGTCCGCTTCTGCTCCTCCTCGAGTGTACGGGCCGCAAACGCCATCGCATCCGAATCCAGATCGAAGTTCATCCCTTGCTCCTTTGAAATCCATGTTGGTTGCCCTGGCGCGCCCCAGGGCGCGACGAGGCGCCGGCGCAGGTCCGCGATGCCAGTGGCGTCGGGGAGCGGCGTCGGGTGCTGCCTGCGTGCTGCGAACTGGGCGTGCCGGCTTCCGAGTTCCGGCGGTCGAGGCGGTGCTGCTGCCTCCGGGCGTGCTGCTCTGATCGGGCCGAGACACAGGCCGGTGCGGCGATCGACGAAGGCCGGGATGCGACCTTCGGAGCTACGGGCGCTCACTCATCTGCAGTGAGGAGATCTGAACGTACGGGATCTTCCCGAATCGCGCAAATCCGAGAAGCTAGTTCTGCTGTACGCGGAGCCGCGTCCGAAAATCCCTAGTGATGGCCGGTACAAGGAGTAGGAACAGCGCGCTGTACGGCGCTGATGCCCTGCTCATCTCACTGGAGGCATCACCATGATCGAGAAGCTCCGCAGCACCCTCGCGGCCAAGGGGGGGGCTCACCTTGGCGACATCACCTACTGGACTCTGAGTGACGCTCGCATCTCTCGCCCGACGCTCGAGACGGTCTGGGCGTCCGCCGGCCTCGACCCTGCCCACCTGCCGGAGCCGCCCACGGCCGAGAGGGCCATCAAGTTGGCAGCCCGTATGGCCGGCACCGGCCAGGCGGACCGGCTCGTGCGCTTGGGCCTTGAGTCGGAGAGCCAGGTCATCTTCACGGTGATCCGGGAGCAGCGGCTCGGCGACGGCTCGCTCACCTACGCGCAGGAGGCCCGCGTGGTCCTGGACCGGAACACCGAGCTCGCGTCCACGGATTCGCCCGGTCACGACCTGGCGGAAGGCATCTTGGCGCGGTTCGCCGAGCTGAAGGACACGCACCCCAGCGACGACGTCCGCAGGGCGGTCATGAACGTGCTCGGCTCCTGCGCGAGCATCACCCTGCGGGATCACGGCGGCGTGTACTGGATCCCCGCACCCCACGCCGCCACGCTCCGCAAGCTGCAGGCTGCCATCGAGAAGATCGGCACCTCCCGCGTCTACCTTCTCCCCGTCCACGCCAGCGCCGACGCCACCAAGACGCTCGGAGAGGCCGCCGTCGCTGCGCTCACCGAGGAGCTCAACGCGCTCAAGACGGAGGTGGAAGGCTTCGTCGCTGCGCCGCCGGAGCGGCAGTCCACTCTGGTGCGGCGGCTGGACCAGTACGACGAACTGCGCGGGCGTGCCGAGCTCTACCGGTCCGTCCTGTCGGTGACTGTGGCCGACCTCGAGTCCACACTTACCTCGCTCACCGCGTCGGTCGAGCAGTTGCTCAATGCGAAGGCGGCGGCGTAGCCGGCATGCGCTACCCTCGACCCGGAGAGGCCATCATGTGGATCGTCGAGTGGCTGCTAAGCCCCAAGGCGGTCGAGGACCTATCGACCGACGAGCTCCGAGAAGAGGTCAGCCGCTTCCGGAAGGACGTCCTCAAGAAGCGCGCCGGCGACCCCCGGCGCCGCGACGGGGTCATGGGCCGCTGGCGGACACTCGTGAAGGCAGGCGAGGTCGACGAGGTCATCGTTGAGCGCCCGAAGGTGCACCTGGCAGACCCGCGCAGGAAGCGCGTGAAGAAGAGCTAGGCCCGGGTCGTGGCGTTCTCCAAGATTGCCACGCCCGCCGGACCGCTCCCCGGGCCCCAGGCCCAAGCACCGGTGGAGAGCTACGGCCAGAAGTAGCGTGTGGGTCCGGCCGGCCGAACAACCTCCTCGGCCTCGCCTTCGCTATCGCCAACCGCATGAAGGTCCCGAGTCCAGCGGCCTGATGCTCCCTGCCAGCAGGCCCAAGCTGACAGGACGGCATCGAACTCGTCGTCCGAGGCCATGGCCAACGTTGGTTGTCCAAGAAGTCCGCCAAGCCAACGGACCATGGCCACGCGCGACCCGGCCCAGTCGTACTTGCTTCCCGAGAGCGCGAAGTAGAGCACCTTGGGGTGCGTCTCCGTGACCAGGAGCCCGGGCGCGCGGTGTCGCAGCACATGCACGACGCTCATGCCGTTCACGCACATGGCGCCGTACATGGAGTTCGAGCTGACGACGCTGGGCGCGACCCTTGGATAAGTCGTCCGAAGCCACACGTCCGCTCGCCGCCATCCCTTCGGGCCCAGCGACCACTCAGTGAGCGTGTCTACCCCGAGGCCGGCGATAGCCTCCGGGCCGCAGCCGCCAGAGAAGTACTCGAGAAACTGGCCAGCCGTACGAAGCAGCCGCGCTTCGACCGAGCGCACCAATCCAGTTGCCGGATCGACGTCGAGTCTCGCGGCCCCATGCGCGCCGTCGCCGCCAGGGTCGTACCCGAAGAAGGTCGCCATGGTTGCTCGATACCACGTGACCGCCACCCAGTCCCCCACCATCCGGTGCCACACGCGCCGCCGAGGCCCCATGTCCAACGACCAGAAGCACCATCCGCTCCACCAACTCCGCACGGACCTCACCACCCGCTTCCCCGAGCGCAAGGACGTCATCGACGGCGCCTTGGCCGCCGTCTTAGCCGGCGAGCACGTCCTGCTCCTCGGCCCGCCCGGCACCGCCAAGAGCGCGCTTGTCCGCGCCATCGCCGGCGCCTTCGGGGGCACCTACTTCGAGCGCCTTCTCACGAGGTTCTCCACGCCGGAAGAGCTCTTCGGCGCGATCTCGCTGAAGGCCCTGGAGCAGGACCGCTTCGCCCGCGTCACGACCGGCAAGCTGCCGGAGGTCGAGTTCGCCTTCATCGATGAGGTCTTCAAGGCCAACAGCGCCATCCTCAACTCGATGCTGACGCTCGTGAATGAGCGCCTCTTCCACAATGACGGCAGTCCGCAAACCTGCCCGCTCATCAGCATGTTCGGCGCCAGCAACGAGTTGCCCGAGGGCAAGGACCTGGAGGCGCTGTTCGATAGGTTCCTGGTTCGCTTCGAGGTGGGCTACTTGCTGCGCCCCACAAGCCTCAAGCTGGTGCTCACCTCGCCCGAGCCGGGCGTGGCGCCGGCCATGCCACTCCCCGAGCTCAAAGGGATGCAGGCCGAGGTCGCAAAGGTGGTCGTCTCCGACGACACCGTGGAGGGGCTCATCACCATCAGGGATGCGTGCAAGGCCGAGGGCATCATCGCATCCGACCGGCGCTGGAAGAAGGCGCTCAAGCTGGTCCAGGCCACGGCGTTCATGGCCGGCGAGAAGAAGACGTGCCCGGAGGACCTGGGCATCCTGGAGCACGTGCTATGGCGCGATCCGGGCAAGGAGAAGGCCAAGGTCGCTCGGCTCGTCGGCAAGCTCGCGGACCCGGTGGGTGCGCAGGCGGCGGAGATCCTTGACGCCGCCCGAGAGACCGCCGCCAAGGTGACCGGACTCCAGTCGGGGGACCGCAAGCAGTACATCGCCCAGGCCGCCCAGGCTCTCGAACAGTTCCAGGCCCAACAGAAGAAGCTGATGCTCCTCACCAAGAGCGCCGGCCGCCGGGCCGTCGGCGTGATCACCGATGCCACGGAGGAGATCGGCGCTCTCCACGCCGACCTGGCCCGCACCGTCAGCGCCGGGCTGGGGCTCCGGAGCGCCCGGTGAAGCGGGTCATCTACGACGTGCCGCGCTGGCACTGCTATCTCCATCGAGATGCCCGGGGCCTGGAAGTCGCCGGCGACCGGGACGGTCCAATCACAAAGTTCGAGGACGAGGTGTTCGATCGCCTCTACTCGGGCGAGCTCACCCGGCTCCCCGCCCGCCAGCAGGACCCGAAGCTCAAGACCTGGGCCGAGGGCGTCCACAAAGCGTGCGAGGAGCTGCCCCCATTCACCCGCTTGGTGAACGAGTGCCAAGGCGACGCAATGGCCTCTGGAACGGCGCTCGAGTCGTTGATGGCCGTGCTCAAGCTCCAGGTGCCGTCGGAGCCGGACCAGAAGGCGCCGGACACCATCAGGCGCTCCATCGGCTCCGCCTGCGAGAAGGCGTCCAAGGCGGTCGACGAGCTCCGCGACACGCTGGAGGGGCTGGCCGAGGTCGGGATGGCCGGGACGCCGGGGACGAGTACCGCCACCGGTGGCCAGCTCTCCACCAAGGCCATCAGGTCCCTGGCCGCCAGACTCAAGTCCGACACCAGGCTCAAGCAGATCGCCCTCCTGGCCGGTCGCTTCAAGCGCATCGCCGCCTCCAAGCGCCGCCAGAAGCTGAAGCACGGCGCCGACGAGATCAGCGACATCGAACAGGGGGCCGACCTCGGTCGGCTCCTGCCGTCCGAGCTCATGCAGCTCACCCAACGGACGCGCCGCCTGCTGCTTCTGAAGAACCTCCTGGAGCGCCAGTGTCTCCAGTACCAGCTCATCGGCAACCAGCCGCTGGGCAAGGGACCGCTGGTGGTGCTCCTCGACAAGTCCGGCAGCATGGACGGGCCGAGAGATCTCTGGGCCACCGCGCTCGCCCTGGCGCTGCTTGACCAGGCCCAGCGGGAGCGGCGTCCGTTCGCCTTGGTGGCGTTCGACTACCGCGTGAAGTTCGAGGCCGTGGTGAAGCCCGGCGAGCCGCTCCCCGAAGCGGCGTTGTTCACCGCCTGCGCCGGAGGCACCGAGATCGCCGACGCTGTCGCTCGGGGTCTCGAACTCGTCAGCCAGTACCAGGGCCCGCTCAAGAAGGCCGACCTGGTGCTCATCACCGACGGCGGCAGTGATGCGGCCATGGCGCCGAATCTCCGAGCCCAGGCACTCGAACTGGGCGTTACCGTCCTCGGCCTTGGCATCGGGGTGGAGCGTGAGTGGCTGGCGCCCTGGTGCGACGACATCCAGGTTGTCACCGACCTCAACACCATCAACGACGAAGCCGCAACCAAGCTGTTCGCAGCGTAGCTCCTCGACCCGCACGGCTCCTCGTTCCCCAACGAGATTCGTCGGCCGACGATTCGAGGAGACGTCCATGTCAGTGCCCAAGTGGATCACGCCGGAGCTTGCGGTGGAGGTCGTCGCGGCGGTCGTCGCCGTGGTGATCGCCCACCAGAAGCGCCGGCCCGTGCGCAGTCGATGAGCCGGAGGCGCCTCCCGGTGATGCTCGCCGGGGGGTGGCCTCCCCTTTCCCGGAGGTCAACACCATGAGCTACACGCCGTGCCCCAGCTGCGGGGTCCGATTCGATCAAGGCAGCGCCATCAGGTGGTCAAGGCTGCTCTACCCGCCCGACCTCCGCCCGGTCACTCCCTTCAACGTCCCCATCCCCGACTACGCCACCCCCGTGACCTACAGCTGCCCCGCATGCCGGTTCTCGCAGTGCTTCCCGCTCGACGGTCCGCACGCGACGGCCTAGCGCAACTTCCACTCACCAGCGCCGGCGATGCCGGGGCCTTCACCAGGCGGCCCTAGCACCTCACGGTGCCGGGGCCTTGCCGTGCAAGGAGCACCACAATGACGAGCGACGAAAGAAGGAAGCTGTACGCCGCACTGGCCACGCCGTTCCCGGAGGAGGCCATCGAGCGCACCGACGGCAAGGTTACCGGCAAGGGCTACTCGACCACCGGCATCAAGTACCAGTACGTGGCCAACAGGCTTAACGAGGTCCTGGGCGTCGGCGGCTGGCGCGCCCACCGGACGGTGAACGTTAAGGAGATCACCCGCTCCAACGGGCGCCCCGCCTTCGAGGCCGTAGCAGACGTGACGTTGGAGTTGGGCGAGTGGGTCGACGGGGTCTTCGAGGTGTTCGCGGAGAGCCTGGCGGACGGCGGACACGTTGCCACCTCCGAAGCCGACGCCCGTAAAGGTGCCTTCACGGGGGCTTGGAAGAAGGCGGCAGGGATGCTTGGTGTGGGTCGCCAAGCCTACGAAGGCTCACTCGACGACGACAACGTGCCGGCCGACACCGGCATCGAGATCCCGACGAACCCGGCGAACCCGCCGCGCCCGACGCCTCCCGCGCAGCCGCAGCAGGTCAACGTCACCACGCTCCCGACGGCGCCAGCCCAGCAGCGCAACCGGCTTTCGTCGAAGCAGCTCGGGGCGATCCAGGCGATCGGTCGTAAGCTGGGCTTCGACCCGCAGGGGCTGAGGGCCCACATCAAGAAGACCCTGGGCGTCCAGCCGGAGTTCCTCTCGCGGGACCTGGCGTCGAAGCTGATCTCCGCGATGAGCGCCCAGGCCGGCAACGGGCACGACACCGGCCACCACCAGGCCGAGCCCGGGGCCGAGGGCTGACATGGCCCGACCCAAGCACGAGGGGCTCTACACCTCGGTCAGCCAGGTCAAGACCTACCTGCGTTGTCCGAGGCAGTTCGAGCTCAAGTACGTGAGGGGCGTTCCGGCTGCCTTCCTTCCGGCCCCCCTCGTCTTCGGGAGTGCTTTCCATTCGGCGCTCGCCGCGTACTACGGCGAGATGGAGGTGTCTGGCATGCCGCTCCGGCGGGACCACGTGCTCGACGTCTTCCGGACCGAGTGGGCTCGCGCCCTCGACGGTCCCGTGCCGCTCCAGGTCGACGAGGAGGAAGATGCCGCCACCAGTTTGGTGGACAAGGGCGTGTCCATGCTCCACGCGTTCGTGGAGCACGCGGAGAAGAACCTCGAAGGCGTCACGGTGGAGGCCGTGGAGAGCTCTTTCGCGGTGGTCATCCACGACCCGGACAGCGGCGAGCCCCTAGAGGAGCAGCTCGTGGGCACGATGGACCTCGTCGTGCTCGATCACGGCCAGCGGGTCGTCGTGGAGCACAAGACCTCGGCGAAGAAGTACAGCGCTGACCAGCTCCGGTACGACCTACAACTCACGGGGTACAAGATCGCGGCACGCCAAGCCGGGATGGGAGATGTGGGCTTGAGGTTCCAGGTGATCACGAAGGCGAAGGTGCCGGCCGTCCAGGTGGTAGACGTTGCGCGGGACGATCAGGACGAGGAAGACTTCGTCCGGACCGCAGTCGGGGTACTTCGGGCGATCGACGCTGGCGTCAGCTACCCCGTGCGCTCGACATGGATGTGCCGTTCCTGTCAGTACGCCCATGCATGCGCAGGCGCCCGGTCATGAGGCGGGCGGTGAGCGTCAGCGCCGAGCTCGCCACCATCCAGCGCGCCGTCGAGGGGGTTCTTTCCCTCCTGGACGTGGAGCACCTGGTGGCCGGCCTCGACGCGGAGGCCGGTCGCCGGGTGGCGGCAGTGCTGGTCCTGGTGTGGTGCCGGCTCCGGGACCTCGACCGCGGTGTCCGCGGCATCGTCGACCCGGCGCTGCTGTGGGCGGAGCACAACGCAGCCCTCGAGCCCCAGCCCGGGGACGAGCCCGACGTGCTTCTCAAGCCGATGAAGCGGTAGGTGCTGCCGGACCCGGGGGGATCAACGGTCCCGCCGGGCCCGGTGCCCCTGCCTGTTGACCGGGTGCGAAGTGATGTGTATTCCGGGCTGACGCCGCGTTGATCAGCGGCACCTACGCTGGCGAGGCCAGCGGGGCGACCTGGAAGCCTGGGTCGCTTTCCCGGCGCGTAGTGGCCTCTCGGGTCCCTCCGCGCACAGCCGGTTTACCCGGCTCATGTAGTCCCGGCTGGTCGCGTTACGCGACCCCCTGCCGCCGGCCACCCAGGACCGAGCCCTGTGCTCGGAGCCAAAGGCATGGCCATGTTCGACACCAACACTTCCGATTCTTCCGCCGCACCCTGCAACTTCCCCTTCCCCGAGGTCGAGCCGCGTCTGTACGACCTCGGGAGCCCTGTCGCTTCAACGTAACCGACCGCCGCAGGACGTCTGGCGAGGCTGACCTGCCAGGCTGATGCTTCTCCGCTCACCACGGAGGAGCACATGGCCGATCAGGACCGGGAGCGCTGGACGAAGTTGGTGGCGGACTTCGAGTCGAGTGAACTGA